>CALGUJ010000398.1 GCA_937902055.1 uncultured Pelolinea sp. | reverse complement strand
AACGTTTGCTTCCCCCTGGGATAAGACTTCCCAGATTGCTAGACTGATAGTAGAAAACAGCCGAATATCTATTATTCATTCAATCGTTGGCCGGACAGAACCTTCTGGGTATCTTGTTCGGCTTTTTATTTAATCCACTTAAGGAGAAATCATGAACCGCGTCACCCAATTCATTATTGGTTTGATCGCCATCGCACTGGCTCTGGGAGCAGGGTTTTATGGGAGGACCCTGTATCTCAAAGAGGTCTCTACTTACCAGGTGCCTGTCCCGGTCAACGCAATCCCCGCCTACACCATCCTCAAACCAGAGATGTTCCAGATGCGTGAAATGCCGCGTACGATGGAATCTTTACCATACTACCAATCGATCCAAGCTTTAGATGGAATGATCAGCGCCGTTCCATTGCCGGCAGGGCTGCCCATCGCGCAGGCAAATGCTGTACCGGTTGCGCAATTCCGTTTGGCGGATGCTGCTTTTGAAGTGATTTCTATCCCTGTTGAACCGGTATCCGCAGTAGGTGGCCAGATCCGGATTGGAGAACACGTCAATCTTTATCAGGTATCGGAAGAAGCCGCTGCCTCCGATAACACAGATCTAAAGCTGAATAATCAACCCGGGTTCAAGGTTGAACTCATCGCCGGCAGTATCCTGGTCGTGGATGTGCGGAATGCACAAGGCGTAGCTGCTGAAACAAGCCAAAAAAGTGACAGTAATTCGACCTCCAACAGCAGCCCACAGACTGAGCAGGTTCAAATTCTGACATTGGCGGTTAAGCCAGAAGCGGTTAATGACATCCTGAATGCGGTCGCAAACGCAAAAAAACAAGGAGGCTTATTGTGGACGACACTCGCAACCCCTTAAGCAAGGCATTACAACCGCCTCAGATACATCCCCTCAATCAGAACGATCTGAAATTGATCGAACGAGTTCGTGAAGAACTGGTTAAACGAGGGATTAATCCACCTTCCTGGCGTGAATCTGATCCGGAAAAACGGCGTCGCTTTTTTGATGAAGTCCGCTCGATCCTTATCGACCAGAGCGAAACACGAAGTGTGCTGCGCGATCGGACGGCGGTTAACCGTAATGCTCAAATGATCACAGATGCTTTGTCCGGGGTAGGCTTACTCGATCAACTTCTCCGCGATCCTTATGTGGAAGAGATCTTCGTTCGTAATGGGCATGTAGCGGTCGAATATGACGGAACTTTTCACCACCTGGGAAAACTGGCGGATGATAGTTATTTTGAAAATCTTGCTGTGCATGTCGCCGATCAAGGCGGCGCTACCCTGCGCGGCGACCGTCCAGCAGTGCTGATCGACCTGCCCGGTGGGGAACGTTTCACCGCCATCGTCCCGCGCCTTTCTACCGAAGGGACTGCGATAAATATCCGTACTTTTGGCAGGCGGGTACGAACCCTGGAAGAAATGGAAAAGACCGGAACCTTCGCCAGACGTAATCTCTCGTTATCCGGATCGCTGGATGATATCGCCGATCCTGAACAACAATGCCGTATCCAGAGGTTGCAAAATACCCCTGACCGTTTTCTAGCCTGGTTGGTGGCTACCCTTTCTGGAAGCCTGATGATTGCTGGCGAAATGGGATCCGGGAAGACGACTTTGCTGAATGCTTTGTCTGGGTTTTTACCAACAACTGCGCCCTTAGCAGCCCTGGAAACTTTTCGAGAGCTGGAAATCCAACATCCATTTTTGCTGCGAGCTGTCGCTCCTGCCGAGCTTCCACCGGGAACCCCAGGGGTTTCGTTGGACTGGGTATTGAACGTGATCTACACCCGTATGAATCCGGCCGCCATCCTGGTAGGGGAAGTGGTAGGCCCTGAAGCATTACAGTTCCTGAAAGCCACTTGCCTGGGACGAAAAGCACTCACCACCATCCACGGTGGAACGGTTGAAGAAGCCTTGATGCGCCTGGAACAGCTTGCATTGGCTTCCGCGCCCGAATTAGGGTTGGACGCTGTCCGTTCCATGGTAGCGATGGGGTTGGATGTGGTTGCTTTGATGGGAAGGGTGAATCAATCCGGACGAGTTCAGCGCGCCCTGCAAGCAATTGCCGTGATTCAGGGATTGGACGAACGTGGAAATTATCGTTTGAATTATTTGTATCGCGCTGAAGGCGAGCGGAGTATGCCGGTTTTTGAAGAAGCGTTTCAAAGTATGGAGGAATTGTCATGAACCGGGTGAGTAAAACGCATTTATTGATCACGTTAGCGGTACTTATTCTGTTTGGGATCATCATTGGATTGAGCCGGCTTTATCGATTAGCGCCGGTCGATCCTGTCCCCACACCAATCGAAGTAGCTGATGATCTTCTCCGGGACAACCAGAAAATTGATAACCAGTTACGTAATGCACCCTGGCAAGGGCTGCGTTACATCAAGGAGCAAAAAGAATGGCGCTTCTATGGTGTTGCGGGAGAAACCAGACGGATCGACCTGATAGATCCAATCA
Source organism: uncultured Pelolinea sp. (assembly GCA_937902055.1). Lineage (GTDB taxonomy): Bacteria > Chloroflexota > Anaerolineae > Anaerolineales > Anaerolineaceae > Pelolinea. Next base: position 4,631 of record CALGUJ010000398.1, on the reverse strand, counting down.
GCCTGGTGAAAGTTTACTTTCTCGAATCAGACGGCGACATCAGTTACACCTGGGTCACGACCGAAATCCAATTTCCAGGAAAACCGGTCTTCAAAACAGCCACAGATGCCATACAAGAAGGCCAATTGGTTGCTGTGCAACTCAAAGGCGAATATGTCAACCAAAATGGCGTATTTTGGGAAGATTGCGATTCGGATTATTGTCACCTGGCTCAGATGATTGACACCATCCTGGTGTTGGACGACCAGGGAACCGGCATCTCCAATGGTTTCATTCGCTACGGCTGGGAGCCGCCGACATACCCTATGTACGGTTTCCTGTGTTGGCAGATTGAACCGGTTGAATTCCCGCAAATGCTCGTTTCATCTTTGAATTAAGGTGGAGTGTATGCATCCTGACGAAACTATTCCAATTATTTCCTTATGGGATTGCACTGAACATCCTTTTACAAATCTAATGCTCTATTGCCCGATTTGCGGAGCTCTTTATAAAGTGTCCCTATCTCATTTACTGCGCACTTCAGGCAAAAACAGGCAATTCTTCCATAACCGTACGCGCCGGAGATTGGTTTCACAGAAATTGGAAATCGATCCAGAAGAACTGGATCAATTGATCCGGGAAATTCCTATTGCTGAAGTGGCAACCCTCTATGGCGTCTCAAAAAGAGATATTGAAAAACGCTGTCGAGCTTTTGGAATTTCCAGGGATGTCCAAGATTACCAGTTCAAATCGAAAAGCGATCAACGATTGAATCCAGAGGATCCAGCATGACTCCATTCCGCTTCTTGATCGATGCCGGCGCAGTTTTCCTGGCCTCCGGCATCTTTCTCACCTTTTATAACCTGCTGGTAACCGGGACAGAAGTGATTGTTCGCGCCTGGCGGAAAACATTTATCAGTTGGGCCGGCCGCCGGCTGCGCGATATGGGCGTTATTCAGGAAAAACCTTACCAGGCCCAGGTTGAATTGGACTGGAAACGATTGATCCTGTTGATAACCATCCCGGTGATGGCCCTGGCCGTCCATGATTTCATGCTTTCCCCCCTGGTGTTGCTGATCGGCCTGGTTATCCTGATCTGGGTTGATTTTCAAAAACGCCAGATCGAACGCGCTCATATAAATGAAGATGCCGAAGTGGTTGCACTCCAAATCCGCTCCTTGATGAGCGTTGACCGTTCGATCTTAAATGCCTTAACCAGAGTCGAGCTGCCAACCGGCATGATGAAACACGCGATTGACCAGGTAGCCAGTCGTTTACGGATGCACCAGCCGCCCGAGCAGGCTGCTCAAGCCTTCAAAGGACTTCCAGGGAATGTCACTGCCCGGTTGTCTGCTTTGATTGCCCATAGCGCCCAATTGACAGATGAAACCCAAGATGGGCTGCTTATATCACTGGAGCAGGAAGCCCACCGGCAAAAGCTGCTGCGTTCGAAAACACACCAGACTCTCTCACTGGTGCGCGGCACCATCCGGCTGCTTCAAGGCGTCGTGGCCGGCGCGATCCTATTTGTGGTGCTTTCCCCAGCCTGGCGGGAGTTTTTCCTTCAAGATGTTTCCCATCGGGTGTTACTGACTGTCTTGATCTGCGCGGCAGCGCTGGCCAGCCTGTATTTTGAGTATGAAGTCTACCAATTGAGTTACGGGGAGGGTGCCTGATGGATACCTATTCCCTGGTGGTGGGCTTTAGCCTGGCAATTGGAGTGGGCATGATTGCCAATACCGTTCTATCGATCATTGTTGAAACAGGAAGGAGGTTAAGCCGAAGTGTAAGTCGTGGGCGTTTACAGGCGCTCGGACTTCGGGATCATAACGGAATCCGCAACGCACAAGAAGGAAGCCAAACTGAAGAGGCCGTTCTTGGCTTGAGTCATGTTCCATGGAACAGTTTGTATGCAGGAGCAGTGTTAGTCGGACTCATTCTGTTGGCTACGCTTGGACCTTCCCTGCCCAGTATTCGATTCGGTTTTCTGACCCTGCCGGCTTTCGTCTGGCTGGCCAAACGATATCTGATCCAGCAGCGCAAACGTTTCATGGTCGGTCAAATTCGCCAGTTCTTAATTGATGTGCGCCTGCACATGAGCCTGCAGGGTTCGCTTTTGTTAGGCCTGGAAAGCATCGCCAAAACCACCCTGGAAACGTCAGCGGTTTATCAATCGCTCAAGCGAAGATTGGCTGGCAGTTCTGCTCGCAGCGGACTGGAACTCCTAAACCAGATTGCCGAAGATCTACAGTCGCCCCTGTTTACCAGGCTTGTCCAGCGTATCCAGGCAGCTCAACAATCAGGCGGCGTATCGGATATCGACCAGGCGGTTGCCGGTGCCATTGAAGAGTTGAACGAAGAGATCGGCTACCAATCGGAAGAACAGATGCAGCGATTGCCCCTGCGCATTACCCTGTTGGCCATGCCATTTCTACTCGGTCCCATCGTGATCCTTTTGTTTTACCCGCTGGTCGACCGCATCCTGAAAACCCTCTCCGGGGTAGCAGTCGGCGGCGGTTTTTAACCCATTCGCGTGGTGCGACAGGGTTGTTCTATCCCATCTTTTTATGACCCCATGAGGGGAAAGGAGACTGTACATGTTGTTTGAAAGATCCGCTTCTGAAATTCCGCAGTTTGTTGTCGTTCTGGGAATTGCCGTTGTTCTGGGCGCAGTGGCCATCTGGGCCATCCTGAGCAATGTCGGCACCCAGGGCGGCAGTATCGCGGACTGGATCGACAGCATTGCGGTGCCGGCAGCGCACCCATAATCGTCGATTGATCGCCCTAGGTGTTTGTATGTCGGGCGATTCTGAGAATGGGCGGTCGGTTCTCCCTTTAGAGAACCGACCGCCATCATCCCTTGCCTGATATGCACTTGCCTTGGGATGTTCTGGGAGAAGGAGGAAGTATGTTGCATGATCGTAATGGGCAGAGCGTTGTCGAATACATCGTCATCCTGGCCATTTTAATAAGCCTGGTGGGCGGCGCGCTTTGGGAAATATTTAGCACCTTAAGAGTCAAATTTAATGATGTCAACACCGAAATTGGGTCTTAGCCAGGATCAGGCGGGACAAGCTGCGGTTGAAGCGCTGTTGGTTTTGATGATCCTGGCGCTGGTCATTTTCGGTGGGATTGAACTTAGCCGCGGCGTAGCTATCCGGCAGGCATTGGATAGCGGATCTGGTGCTGCTGTTCGCGCCTTATCGCTGGACCCCACTCAATGGAGTTTTGCCGGCAATGTTGTCCAGCAAGGTGTCAACCAAAATGTGATGGGAGCGAATAGCACCATCACCCTGCAAGTTTATGATGCTTCCGGCAACCTTCGCAGTTCTGCCTGGCTTTCCGGAAGCCCATTTGGCACCTCTTTTATTTTGGAAGCGTCCGCTCCATTTCAAGCAGATATCCCATTCCTGGCTGAACCTGCGATGACGATTCGGGTGCGCCATTGGGGTATCGTGGAACGTTATCCATGACCCCATTTCATCCTTGTGCTTTTTACGGAAAAGGAATGATCCGAGATCGGAGAGCGCAATCGGCGGTATGGGGATTGTTGACGATCCTGGTTTTTATCCTGATTGCCGCCGGGTTGGTGGATATTTACCGCCTTTATTCCGCTCGCAATTGGGCGTACTCCGTTGCTCAGGAGGCTGCCTTAGCCGGCGCTTCGCGGGGGAGAGATTGGACTTACGTGGCCGCGACTGGCTCTATCCGGCTTACTCCTGAAATCGCCGCTTCACAAGCCCAGCAGATCATCACGGCGGAAATGAACGCCCGTGGAGTATCCGGTTACAACGTGGATATCCGCGTGTTGCCTGATCCCAGCGGTGGAACGATAACGGGCTACCCGCCTCGGCCTGTACGACTCGGAAATGGCCGGGGGGATTGGAGCACGAATGAACCTGCGGTTGGAGTTTATCTAACCATCCCTGTTGAATGGCTATTGCTGGATCGCATCGGAATCATAGAAAAATCAGTCTGCGTATTTGCCTCAGCCGGGGTTGCCCAATAAAGGATCGTATGCTCAGGAAAAAATATTCCATTGCACTTTTTTCTGCCTTCTTGATGGCAGTTTTGACGGTTCAAACCGTTCGTGCCATATCACCGGATTATCTCAAGAGCGGTCGTACGTATGACCAGGAGCGAACTTACATCCAATGGAATGGTTCTGTGTCCTATGTCTCTCTTTATCACCGGGATAATACTTCGTTGCCAGCTTCTGAAGGCGGAGCGAGTTGTGGTAACGGATGCACCGAAACCGTCACCCGCATTCAGAATGGCAGCTCCGTCTCCGGAAATTTCACATTCTTGAAGACTTTTAACGTCCAGGTTGCGTACACCGGGGATAGTTCCGTGGGGAAAGCCATTATCCGAGCTTGCGGAACGGTCATTGCTACTGTCGATCTTTACACACCTGGTTCCGGCGCGCCGGGATTCAATAACTTTCCCAGTCCGGCCTGGAATGTTCCCACCTCCGGAGATTGCACCTGGTCGATTACCGCTTCCGGCGGATATGTTGACTTCCGAGCAGTGACGACCTCTTATCGGGATTCACCCCCGCCCACCGTAGATCTCCAAATCAATAATTCTCAGGGACCATTATCACAAACAGCACCGGGTGGATATACCCTTAGTTGGACCAGTACCAATGCTTC
>CALGUJ010000397.1 GCA_937902055.1 uncultured Pelolinea sp. | reverse complement strand
TTTTTGCACCTGCGGGAGGAATTCCCTGACCACAAACTCGAAATATTCCTGTTCGTGTTCCGGGTCGATATCCCAGGTCATGATCAGTTTCCCCGGCATTTTCCGCTCCTATTCGTGCGGGTAATCCAGGACAATCACCTGGGTTTCCTCCGGCATTGCAGCCACACTGGCGACTTTCAATGAAGGCAGGGTTTCCACCGCTGATAATCCCATCTCTTTGAGGAATTTCCCGATTGGATCGAGTTTCAGATTTGTTGCCGGGGTTTGGTAATGCATGGGAATGACGATATTGGGTTCAAACAGGCTGATAACTTCGGAAGCCTTGGCGGCATTCAAGCTGCCCGCGTCGCCCACAGGCACCAGCGCGATATGGACCGGCCCAAGCGATTCCACTTCTGCCTGGCTGGGCACTTGCAGCATGTCTCCCAGATGAACAATGTTGATGCCGCCGAAATCGATCAGGTAAAGGGTATTGACCGGCTGGCCGTTTTCGCGTTTTTTATGCTGATCGGTGCGCAGGCCGGTGATGAAAACGCCGCCGACCTCGTATTCGCCCGGGCCATTGATGATGTAAGGGTCGCTCTTGACCGCCTTTACGAATGAATGACTGGGGGACTCATGACTGATCGTAACAATATCGGCTTTCAGTTTCAACGGTTGATAACCGACAGTTTGTGAATCATACGGATCGCAAACCACGGTGGTTTGGCCGCGTTCGGTGATCTTGAAGCATGAGTGTCCGTACCAGGTAATTTCCATTCAACCTCCGATTTCGGGCATGATTATACATGATTTGATTTATACCCATTCTAACCCTTGTTTTCCGGTTTTTTTAACAATAATATCTTTTTATATTAATGCGATGGAAAGAAAAAGTGAAAGTGAAAGGGGAATGGAAATGAATGAAACTATAGAATGGTTGATGTCAGGCCCGGATTGGGTTCGCTATAACTGTATGCGCGATTTATTTAACATAGGGGAAGACAATGCTGATGTCAGATCTGCTCGAGCGGGAATGCTGGCTGACAGTCAGGTTCAATCTTTGATTGCGGAAGTCAGCCGCTGGGAATCCGTCCCACTCAAACGTCATAACGACGCCATTCATCCTCTTCACAAGCTTGCATTCCTGGCTGATATCGGTATTAACAAGCATGACGATGGAATACCTGAGATTCTCGCCAAAATCATGAACCATCGTGCCAGTGAAAGCCCCTATCAAGTGCTATCCAATTATCCAAATGCCTTCGGAGGCAGCGGAAAAGATGAATGGTTGTGGTGTCTGTGCGATGCACCTTCTATCTTATATGCAATATCAAAAATGGGCCTCAAGGATGATCCGCAGGTTTGCTCAGCAATTGATTACTTGACTGCCTTCGGACGAGCGAATGGCTGGCCCTGCAAAGCAGATAATCAACTACCCAGATTCAAAGGACCAGGTAAAGCCGGAGATCCATGCCCCTACGCCAATTTATTAATGCTGAAGCTGCTTGCACTGCGGGGCGAGGTAAAGCACTGGCAGTACATACAGCCCGCTTTGGATTCAGCCCTAAATTTATGGGAATCCAGTCAGGAGCGACATCCTTATTTATTTAAAATGGGCAATGACTTCCGTAAACTCAAAGTACCTTATATTTGGTATGACATTCTGCATTTGGCTGAGGTTATTTCGTTCTATCCCAAATATCATCAAGATAAGCGCTTCCAGGAAATTCTGGGAATCATCGAAGGCAAGAAGGACAGCAACGGCCGTTTCACAAGCGAATCTATTTGGTCTAAGTGGGCTGGCTGGGAATTCTGCCAGAAACACGAACCTTCTCGTTGGCTGACTTTTTGCGTTCTAAGAATCCTTAAAAGAGTTGGGCGTTGGTCGCTTCGCTAATCAAACGTTGAATCACAAAAATCGTGACGTCATCCGCCGCCGGCGCATTGGATTGAAATTCCAAAATCCGCGAATCGAGCACTTCAATCAACGAGTCCTCGGATCTTGCCGGAAAAGTGTGTAATGTGTTAAACAAGCGATCCTCGCCGAAAAGTGTATCTTCGGGAGATCGCGCATCGGTTACCCCGTCGGTATACATGACCAGGTGATCACCTGATTTGATGTGAATTTTCTTGTTTTCCAGTTTCAATTCGCCGGTAATTCCCAAAGGCATGCCATCCTTTTCAAGCCAATGCATCTCCCGGTGGTTTTTCCTCAATAACAGCGGAAGCGTATGCCCGGCATTGGTGTAGACCAATTGTCCGGTGTCAATACCGAGGAGAGCATAAAAAACCGTTACAAAGAATCCCTCGCGTGAGTTTTCCAGCAATAAACGGTTGACCTGTTCCAGTGTTTCCGCCGGCGGGTTCCCAGCCTGCGCCGCGGCGTGAATTAAGGTGCGCGCCACAGTCATGGTCAGGGCTGCCGGCAGGCCTTTATCGGAAACGTCGGCGATAACCAGCCCCAACTGATTATCGCTGATCGGGATCACATCGTAAAAATCCCCGCCAACTTGCAGGGCCGGGCGCCAGCGGACGGATATTTCCCAGCCGGGAAATTGCGGCATCTTTTCCGGCAGGAAAGTTTTCTGGATTTCCTGCGCAAGTTGGAATTCGCGCCGGATGCGTTCCCGGTCTACCATCTCGTGCTTTAAGTGTTCATTCTGGATGGCTATGGAAAGTTGCTGCGCCACACCCCGGATGATCTCGATTTTCTTTTCCC
>CALGUJ010000396.1 GCA_937902055.1 uncultured Pelolinea sp. | reverse complement strand
AGAAAATCACCAAAGATCTTTTCTTCTGAAGATGATAAAAATGCGTCTAAAAGACTCTGAATTAAATCATTTGCTTGATTAATATTCTTTGCTTTGAACAAATAAGGATTTTTTGAAAGTAATTTGTTTAGCTTTAAATCTTCAAGACATTTCAATCGAGTTTCATGAAAGGAATCAATATTCTTATTAACAAAGGAATTTAATAAACTGGTATCTATATTATTCATCATCTCTCTTGAATTCCCCGTAATCTTCCTTGTTTTCAGCGATTGATGGGATTTGCATTTGTGCATCAATCAACCTTCTTCTTGATATTTCAACAAACTCCTCTTTTATATCAAGACCAATATAATTCCTTCCTAATTGAAATGCGGCCAGGGCAGTTGTTCCGGAACCGACAAAGGGATCCAATACATTATCGCCTGGTTCGGTAAATAATTTTACAAACCACTTGGGTAATTCAATGGGAAAGACAGCGCTATGATTACGGTTACCACATTCCGTTGCTAAATGGATTACATTTGTGGGATAAACCATGCTTCTTCCTACCCAATTGGATACATTTTTTCCGAAACCACTTTTAACCCGTGATTCATCCCGGGTTTTATCAGTCTCGCTTAAATTAAGCAATCTATCCTTTGCCCAATCCCCAACAGGTACCATTACCGTATCTTGGAAGAATTTAAATTTTTTTGTCTTGTTAAATTGAAGCAATCTTTCCCAGGCATCCCTGAAGCGGTTGGGCCATTTTCCTGGATAAGAATTTTTCTTGTGCCAAATATATTCTTCTGTCCAAATCCATCCTTGATTCCGTAGTTCTTTTATTAGGTCAAGGACATATGGATGTCGTTCTCCATTTACCACACGTTCTTTGATATTTAGGATAAAAGTACCGCTGGGTTTTAAAACGCGAAGAAACTCTTCCGATTTTGGTAAAAACCATTCAACGTAATTATCTGGTTTGATACCCCCATAGGTATTTTTCCTTTGATCGGCATAGGGAGGTGAAGTGAAAATCAGATCAAAGTAATTATCCGGGAATTTTATTAATTCCTTTTCGCAATCTCCAAGGATAATCTCATTAATAGGATTCATAATCAGCAATAGAAATTATATTCTATTCTTTTATTATACTACACCCATTATAAAAGCCTAAATTCGTTTATTCGTTGAACAGCTCGCCCACGCTGCGGCCCTGGTTGCCGCGGCAGATCACTTCTGCCAGCAGCGGAGCCACGCTGATAACCGTCAGGCGCTTGCCGAATTTGGCGCAATCCTCCGGCGAGATCGGGATGGTGTCGGTGGTGACGAAATGCTTGACGGGCAGGCCGGTCAGCATATCGGCTGATCCCTGCGGCAGGACCGGGTGGATGAATACCACGGTGATATCGCGCGCGCCGGAATCTTTGATCAGGTTGACCGCCGCGGCGATGGTGCGGCCGGTGCTGATCTCCTCGTCGATCAGAATGCAGTCGTGGCCTTTCACGTCGCCGATCATGGTCAGCGCTTCGGCTGTCGGGGCGTTGGTCAGGCGCCGCTTCTCGATGAAAGCCAGCGGCAGGTCCAAACGCGCGGCGTAATTGCGCGCTTTCTTGGCGAAACCCAGGTCGGGGGAGACGATCACGGGTTTGTGCATTTTCTTGACCATGCCTTCCAGGTGCCCGATAACCACGTGGAAAGCGCGCAGCACGTCGCCGGGGATCGAGAAGAAGCCCTGGATCTGGTCGGCGTGCAGATCGAAGGTCATGTAGCGATCCGCGCCCGCAACTTCGATCATATCGGCCACCAGGCGCGCCGTGATCGGCACGCGCGGCTGGTCTTTCTTGTCCGAGCGGGTGTAGCACAGGTACGGAACAACGGCGGTGATGCGCGCGGCGGAATCCAGGCGCAGGGTCTGGATCATGATGAGCAGTTCCATCAGGTTGCGGTGAACGGGAATGGAAGTGGTTTGGATGACGTAGCAATCCTGCCCGCGCACGCTGGCAGCCAGCTTGACGAAAATATTATCGTTGGGGTAGGTGACGATCTCCCGATCGCACAGGGGCAGTTTCAGGTGATCCGCAATGTTCTTGGCAAGTTCAGGGCAGGAAGAACCGGCATATAAACGGATGCCGCCGTACATCAATGGGCTTGAATGCACATGGGTGGGTGCGCTCATGCTTTTCCTTCTTTCATCTCAATAAATTTCCATTCATTTTTAAGTATACTCATCATCAGGACGTCGATGTATTTTCCATCCTGAAAATGCGCCTGACGCTGCCGGCCTTCGTGTTGAAATCCGGCTTTTTCGTAGCAGCGCATGCCGCGCGGATTGGTTTCGAACACACGCAGGTAAATGCGGTTCAGGTTGAGGTTGGCAAAGCCGTAATTGACCATCAATTGCATGGCTTCCGTGCCGAAGCCTTTGTCCCAGGCGCTTTTGTCGCCGATGAAAATGCCGATTTCCGCGCTGCGCTCGTGCGGATCGAAATTCAGAAAACTCATGTCGCCGACCAGCTTCCAGTTTTTACCTTCGGCGATCTCGATCGACAGCGGCCGCTCTTCCACCGGATGGGTCAGCATGTCCTTGTACCAGGCTTCTTCCATATCCTGCGAGAGCGGATAATAAATGGTGATGTTCCGGGTAACTTCCGGGTCATTCAACCAGCTTGTAAAGGCGGGTAAGTCTTCGCTGTTTACTGCCCGCAATCGCACGCGTTTTCCGGTGATCATTCTTCCTCTGGAGTCTAAGGCTGCACGCGGTTAGGGCCGCGGAACAGATACACGCTTTCGCGGATGTTGGGCAGGTTCAGCAGAACCATCAACAAGCGGGAAAGCCCCATGCCGAAACCGCCGTGCGGAGGCGTGCCGAAGCGGAAGAAATCCAGGTAGTACTGAATATTCTCCAACCCCAACCCTTTTTCCAACGCCTGCGCCTTGAGAATTTCAAGGCGGTGTTCGCGCTGCGCGCCGGTGGCGATTTCCAACCCACTGGCGATCAGGTCGAAGCTGCGGG
>CALGUJ010000395.1 GCA_937902055.1 uncultured Pelolinea sp. | reverse complement strand
GGCGCTTGCCAGCGCGCCCATCGCCAAAATGCCCAGCACGCCAACCACAAAACCTGCCGCGGCCAGTGGGACCTTGCGCCTGAACGACATATACGCCAGGATGCCCTCAGCTCCCAGGCTGGTGAGTGTCAGAAGAAAGAGGAAGGGGATCTTCCAGACTGCCATGCTAAGCAGTGCTCCATTGGGCAGCAGATGCCTGCGCGTGCGGATCATATAAAGCACGGCCACGAATACCGCCAGGAAGCCGACCGAAGAGAACACAAACTGGCCCTGGCTCATCCACTGGATGTCAGCAACATTCATGGCAACCAGCAGCTTCCAGATGGCTTTAAAAGAGCCGCCCAGGAAAATCAGCAGGCTGCCGGCCATAAACATGCGGCTGCACTTTCTGCCCCGGCAAACCAGGCCAATCTTTACCAGAAAAAACGCGCCAATGAGGAAGGCAGTGGTCGGCAAAAAGTCAAAGATGGCGAGTGAGATGGGGTAGGTTTCCATCGCTTTATCCCTTTTGTTCGAGAATGCGGTTCACGATCAATCCCCAATTGACAATCCTGCCGATAAAATCACCATCAAGCGAACGGCCCTGGTTCAGCCAGTAAAAAGTCCCTCGCGGTTGAAAAAAAGGAGGGGGGCGGAATTTCTCCGACCTCCCTCCATGAATGTTTACCGATCCAGCACAAAACCGAAGCCATAGACCCAGGCGCCGGTATCCTCTCGCTTGTGCTTGCGCAGGATCATCCTGACGCGTGCCCCGGGCTGCACTTCTGCCGGGTCTGCCACCTGTACGATATCCACCATCAAGTGGATGCCGTCATCCAGTCGCACGATGGCCTGCACGCGCGGCATCGCGTCGCCATAGCCCACGGCCGGGAAGCCCACATCATCCAACGCCACGACAACGATCTCCCCCTGCTGAGCACACTGGTAAGGTTCCATGCAGCGCTCGTGACAGACCGGACAGATCAGGCCGGTACGCGGTGGGAAGAACTTCTCGCCGCAGGAACCGCAGCGAGTGCCCTCCAGGCGGTAGCGCCCAGCCCTGGTGCGATACCACAAGGCGCTCGAGAAGGTATCCCACCGGACAAACTGCTCTGGGAATTGGTTGCTCATCGGTTACCAGCCTTTCCGTACCACACCCACCGCATCGAGCGAGTGATGCGTGCCGTATGAAGTATTCACGCCCACGCTGGCATCTTTCACCTGACGCTCGCCGGCTTTTCCGGTGATCTGCCAGTAGTTTTCGAGCACGCCGGCCTGGAAATCCGAGCCAGCCGAACCGTGCCCAAAGGCCGGGCCGCCGCCGTAGGTATTGATGGGGCAACGGCTGTCGAGGGACATCCCACCCGAAAGCACGTAGTCTTTCCCCTGGCCCAGACCGCAGACACCAATCGCCTCAATCGCCATCATGCCTTCGTAAGCTGTCAGGTCATGAACCTGCACTAGATCCACATCCTCCTTCTGGATGCCCGCCATGCCGTAGGCTTCCTGGGCGGCCACCATCAGCCCGGGCAACTCGGCCAGGTCATAATCTTTCATGCTTTCCACCGGGTAGTTGAAGAAATTCCCAATATAGGGCGGGCGGAAGGCGTAGGCAACGTCAAAGAACACCGGCTGGCTGGTGTACTGAAGCGCCAGCTCTTCACCCACAAAGACCATCGCGCTTGCCACGCCGCCGCGATTGGTAGCCTGCCGGTCGCGGTCGGCTTCGGGGGAATCGGCGCACAGCTCTTCAAGCACCGGCATGGGCTTGTTAAAATTGGCTGCCAGCGGGTTGCGGCGCGCGTACCAGTTACACTGGTACGCCCACTGCCCGGCTGCCTCGATGGGCACATCGTATTTCCGGCGGTAGTAAGCATCGCGCATCGAGCCATAATTGATATGCGTCATGCCCATCATGTAATCGAAATCTACGTAGTTGCCCTGCGTGTTCATGGCTTCCATCGCGTCATAGTTGTCTGAGCGGGCAAAACCCATCGAGACCACCACGTCACAGCGACCCGAGGCAATGGCATTCCAGGCTACGTACGAGGCAATCCCATTCCCGGCGCAGGCATTGGTGATGGGCACCACCGGCTTGGGCAGGATGCCCAGCGCGTCGGCGATCTGCGCGCCGGGAGATGAGTCCGCAATGGCGCGATCATTGTAGTTGCAGGTCACCAGATCAACGTCTTTGATCGGGATGTTCGCATCTTTCAACGCCTGCCAGAAAACTTCGGCTGCCATCTGCCGCCAGGTCCAATCCATGGGGATGCCCGGGGGCGTAATTGCGCCGCCCACCATCATCACTCTGCGGTTGATTTTTCCCATATTCGCACCTCCGGCTCAATAGAAGTTGGACAGGCGGTGCGGCGATTGGATAAGCTTCTGCTCATACTTAACCATCGTTGCATAGTCCACCATGATCTTGTCATCCAGTTGCTCGATCACCAGACCGCTTTGCGGACGGCGCTCGGCCAGCGCCTCGGTGCAAACCAGCGACCAGGCATCGCAGCCCGCCCCAGACCCATAATCGATCA
>CALGUJ010000394.1 GCA_937902055.1 uncultured Pelolinea sp. | reverse complement strand
ACCCCTCCTTTTCCAGATGTAACCGTGATGATCTTCGCTGTCATTGAATATCCTCTTGATCGATAGATTCTTATTACAGTTTTCTATTCTAACCGTTTATGCTGATCCCAGTCCACAATTTTCAGGTTTTTTCCGTCGATGAAAACCTTTTCCGCTTTCTTCTTGATGCGAACCTTGATTTTTGGTTCATGATAATCGATATTCGCTATGCGCAAATTGCTTGATTCAATTTCCAGCGCGGCAATAAGTTCATGGCTCGAACCATCGATACCCGCATGCGCGGTTCCACGCAGAACACCCCAGATGTAAATGGACCCGCTGGCGATGATTTCAGCGCCAGGGTTGACATCGCCATCCACAATCACGTCGCCCGCGAACTTCACGGAAGTGCCGGAACGCAATGTCTTGCGAATCAATAATGCGCTTTCACCGCCATGCAATGCTCTGGGTATTTCACTGCCGCCCGATTTCAGGTCGCTTTTTCGGGTCGATAAGCCCAAAGTCTCGGCGACAGCGTCTGTTGATGCCGATTTGCTTAATAATGCAAATAAGGTTACATCCCGATCCGCCAGTTTGTCGCGCAATTTACTGACGTCGGCAGCCCGTAATTTCCGTTCATTAACATCAATCGCAACTTTTGCGCCTTTGAAAAAGTCGCGTTGGGCATCGATTTGGGCATAGAATACTTCAGTCAATTTTTGCCAATCACCTTCTCCTATGGTGATCAGCAATCCTTCTCTGAAACCTTTTATCGGAAATTTGATCCTGCCATCCATCTTCTTCGAGTCCAAGATCAAGGTAAAGGTTCTTCCGTGGGAACCACTTCCGGTTCGCCCGCATCGATCGATTTTAATTGGAAGTAGGCTTCAAACACTTTTCGGGCAATCGGACCAGCTACGCTCGCGCCTTCACCGCCATTGTAAACGAATGCTACCACGACAATTTCCGGGTCTTCGTAGGGCGCGTAACCCACGAACCAGGAATGAGTCGGCCAGTTCCCCGGAACACATAACCCCTTATCCTGGGCTACGTTGTCGCAATACTCGGCAGTGCCGGTTTTACCCGCCACAGGGATGTCCTTGCCATTGATGATGATATTGCTCAGGTAATTTTTCGCGGTACCTTCGGTGATCGTCATGCGCATGCCTTCCTGAGTCAGTTGAACAACCCAGGGTTCAACGGCTTTCTTTTCTTCCGTTGGTATCCCGTTTTCGTCAAAAACCGTGATCAGTTTATCTTTGGTGATATCCCATTTCACTTTTGGCGTGAAGGGTTGGATCACATTGCCATTCGAATCCAGAACCTCTCTAACCAAGGTAGGCTGCATGTAAACGCCATCGTTGGCCACAATCGCGGCAGAAACTGCGACCTGCAGTGCTGTGGAGAGCACGTAACCCTGACCCATAGCCGCAATATACGTATCACCGGTTGACCAGTTCTCGCTCAAGTTCACGCGCTTCCAGGCCGACGTTGGGATCAATCCTTCCGCTTCACCTGGCAGTTCAATCCCGGTAACCTGTCCATATCCAAGCGCTTTGGCGTATTCCGCCAAACGGTCGATCCCCAGCCCCTGCTCGACTTCACCCGCGTAACCGCCGCCGATCTTGTAAAAATAAATATCGCAGGATAGAGCAATGGCGCGCTGGTAGTAAACCTTGCCATGCCCAAGGTCATCGTAACAAACATATTCGCGTTCCGATCCCGGATCGTTGGGAGAATATTTTTCAGTGATCGAGATCTTTCCGGGGCATGTCAGGCTTTGCGTAGGCGTGACCACGCCTTCATTCAAAGCTCCAATGGCAGTTGACAGTTTGAACACAGATCCCGGTGGATGTTCTGCGGACACTGCATGGTTGAATAAAGGCGTGAGCGGATCGCTCATCAATTGGTTATAGTAATACGCCGGAATGTACTTGGCCATGCGGTTGTTTTCAAAGGTTGGATAGGATACCGTCGCCAAAACTTCACCGGTTTTGGGGTTCAAGGCAATCACTACGCCATTCGAAGAACGGATGGTGTTGAAATAACGGTTCCACCAATCGATCTCGCCAATCAAGGCAGCTTTCGCTGCCGCCTGCAAACGCGTATCGATGGTCAATTTCACATTATTTCCCGGAACCGGGTCGATGGGCGTCTCGACATCGCGAATCTCCTTGCCGGCTACGTCGACTTCCACCACGCGTTTTCCATTCGTACCGGCCAGGATGTCATTCAGGCTCGATTCCACGCCGGCATATCCGACTTTGTCGCGATTGGGGACATAACCCGCCGCGCGGTATTCTTCTTCCAGGGTAGCCGGTATGGGGCCAAGAAAACCGATAATCTCGGAAGTAGCGGAACCTGTCGGATATTCGCGGATAGGCTGGACCTCAATCCCCACTCCAGGCCAATCTCCGGCTTTTTCATGGATGATCATGGCGGTTTCCCGATCAATATCACAAGCGACATTTACCGAGGAATAAGGCGCATTGGTGTCCTGGATGATGACCACTTCGGTGATGCCAAAATCGGTGTTGCAGGCTGTAAAGGTTTTCACCGTTTCATCATTCAAAACCCCATTGGAAACCGGTACATCAATTAAAGGAGAAAGCTCGCGATAGATTTCCTGGATTGCTCCCGGCAAGGGTTCTTCCGTTGGATCGCCCGGTAAATCAGCCGGTGTGATGGTTACATTATAGGATGCCACGTTCCTGGCAAGCACCACCCCGTTGCGATCCGTAATGATCCCGCGCTCGGTTTGGAGATTGATTTCCTCCGTTCGGTTGTCCTCTGCCTGCGCCAGGTAATAATCTCCTTGCAGAATCTGCAGACTGAACAACTTGAAGGCATAAAAACTGAAAATCGCCGCGATTCCGATATAAATCACCCGGATGCGCCAGGGTTCAATGGCTTTCTTATACGGCTTTTGCTCATTCATATTCATCACCAGGCAATACCCATTTCCTCAAGTCTGAAATCAGAACGTACATGGGGAAAAGGAAGAAAAAATTCAACAACAGACTCGGCAAAGTAAAATTCTGCAACCCCGCCAGCAAGCCTGCTTCGGCACCATTGATCTGAAGATAAAACAGGCTAAAGAAATGCTCGAATATCGTACCCGCGAATACCACAGCGATCAACATAAAAATGGGGGATTGCCAAATCCTGCCGAACAGGATTTTGGCCAGCAGCGCCACAAAAAGATATGTAGCAATTGGTATGTAAAAGGGCATGGCGGTTATGATCGAGATAAACAGTCCTCCGACCAGCGCCCACACAAACGTATTATAGCCTTTCTCTTTTACACCCCAGGCGGCAACCGCCAACATTACCACATCTGCGCTTCCGTTGATCAGCGTGATCCGGCTGATCACTGTGGACTGCAAAACCGAGAGCACAAACATGATGGGTATGCAAATATAATTCGCGATCATTGCTCAGCGGTTCCACTGGTTAGCGGCGAAATGTTGGTGGTTTGGAAATTTTTAATGACCAGGACGGCCCGAAGCGTCTTAAAATCGACCATCGGCTGTACATACGCCGACTGGAACAATTCATTCTCGGTCTTTTTAATATCAACCACCTGACCAACCAATATATCGGAAGGATAATTACCACCCAAACCGGAAGTCAAAAGAATATCGCCCACGTTCAGGCTCACGTTCTGATTTAACATTTCCAGGGTGATATCGCCGGTGATCGCCCCTTGCACCAGGGCGTCAGCGTTTTGATTTTGTAAGGTAACATTGACCGTAGAACCTGAATCGGAGATCAATTGCACGCGGGAAGCGCTGGCTGTAACCGCTTCGATACGCCCCACCAGGCCTTGTTGGGTTACCACCGGCATTCCATAACGAACCCCGTCATCGGATCCGTGATCGATGATGATGTATTGCAGGAAAGGGCTGGGATCACGCCCAATTACTGCGGCGGCAATATATTGGTCAGCCGGCCGGGAACGGGCATAATCCAGCAGCGAATATAGAATATCCGCTTCGCGCAATTGCTGTTGCAGTTGGATGATCTGGCTTTGCAGATTGGCTACTTCATCTTCCAGTTCATTGTTGCGCTGAATCAGAACGGTAACGTCGCGGGGAAGCGTGAAAAAATCGTAGACAGCCATGAATCTTTCCGACAGCCAGCGCTGGGCAGCCACAAAAGGATCCATGACGACTCCCAAAATTGGACGCAGGAAACCGCTGACGGCGAGGAAAAGGATGCCGACAACTATGAACACAACTACTGCATTACGCAGCGTGCCGGGCGAAACAGGTTTCATGATTAATGTGTATTATGCCAGAAATCAGGCCGATTTTGGCTTGGAGCGATCCACGTCTACCAGCAAATGCTGGAAACGATCCAGATCCTCCAACACAATTCCGGCTCCACGTGCCACGCATGTCATCGGGTCTTCGGCTAACCAGACATGCATTTTTAGTTCGTTTGCCAGCCGCTGCACCAGATTTTGCAGTTGAGAACTGCCTCCGGCCATGCAAATGCCTGTATCGAGCAGGTCGGCGCCTATTTCAGGGGGCGCCTCATCCAACGCGTCCTTGATGGTATCGATGATCACCTGCAGAGAGGGTTGCAGGGCCTCGCGGATTTCAATTGAGGAAATCTCCAATGCTTCCGGTAAACCGCTGACCAAATTCCGGCCGCGGATGGTCATGGTCTTTTCAGTTTCCAACGGGTATGCCGAACCGATCTGCATCTTGATCTCTTCGGCCATGCGTTCGCCGATGAACAGGTTATATTTATTGCGGATGTAGTTGATGATATCCTGATCCATTTCGTCGCCGGCAACACGCAAAGAACGGGATACCACAATGCCGCCCAACGAACTGATCGCCACTTCCGTGGTGCCGCCGCCGATATCCACAATCATGGTTCCGCGGATATCCGCCAAAGGCAAACCGGCTCCCAAACTGGCAGCCATGGGTTCGTCGATCAGGTAAACTTCGCGCGCGCCTGCGGCCATGGCCGCGTCGAATACCGCGCGTTTTTCCACTTCCGTCGCGCCGGTGGGGATGCCGATTACCACCCGGGGGCGCGGCATGGGAACGATGGATTGTTGGTGAACACGGCCGATGAAATAACCCAACATAGCCTGTGTGATTTCGAATTCGGAAATGACACCGTCCCGCAGCGGCCGCAGGGCAATGATATTATTCGGGGTGCGCCCGATCATCTCCTTGGCCTGCGCGCCAATTGCCAGCGGTCTTCGCGTTCTTTTATCGATTGCCACCCAGGATGGCTCCTGGATCATGATGCCCTTTCCCCTTACGTAGATGAGGGTATTCGCGGTACCCAAGTCGATACCCAAATCAAGCGAGAACAGCCCCATCAGCCAGTTTACCGGATTTGTAACCAATTAACGCTCTCCTGTTTGTATAAGCGGTATTCTCGATATTACCTTAAAATCGGGCAGTATTATAACATTATAACGAATAATCCATATTTTGAACGTTTTTAGCCTGTTCCCGCAACCGCTTGACAGCCCTTTCCGCAATCGCTATAATTTCATCTCGATTGCGGGTGTAGCCAAGTGGTAAGGCAGTAGCTTCCCAAGCTACCATTCGTGGGT
>CALGUJ010000393.1 GCA_937902055.1 uncultured Pelolinea sp. | reverse complement strand
CGCTGGCTGCCCGCGCCGGAAAAAGAAGCCGAGATCACCGCCATGGACGCGATCTGCAAACAGGTCACCGGCCAAACCCCGGTCGGCTTCCGCTCGCCGGGCTGGAATATCGACGACGCAGCCATCCCGCTGCTGCAAAAATCCGGTTACCTTTACGACTCGTCCGTATTTCCCACCTCGATCATGCCGCTGATGAAATTCGCCCATTGGCGCAGCATGTCTGCCCAGCCCCGGCCGGTGCGCACCACCATGGGCCAGATGGATTATATGTGCGCCCCGCTGCGCCCCTACCGCACCAGCGCGCGCTCGCTGGCGCGCAAGGGCAGCGACGGACTGCTGGAGTTCCCGGTCAGCGTCAGCCCGCTGCTGCGCATCCCCTTTTTCGCCACTTTCCTGCTGTTCAGCGGCGTGGGTTTCAACCGCCTGCTCTACCGCAGCATCCGCGCGCGCGGCCTGCCCATCAACTTCCAGATGCACCTCTCCGACTTCGTCGATTACAGCCTGCCGGAGTTCACGGGGCAGATGCCCGCCGGGAATTCGGGCACCTACCTGCCGCAAGCGCTGGCCACGCCCCTCGCGAAAAAGCTGGAGGTATTCGGCGCGATCATCGACGCCATCGCGCAGGATTACGACTTTATCACGTTAAAAGACTATACGCAAAGGATGAGCGCCCGATGATCCCGCGTTTGAAACCCTACCTCGGCAAAGAGGAATTCGCCGCGCTTTTCCACGCGCCGCGCGACGCCGTGCAGCAATTTGAAGAAGGTTTCGCGCGCACCTTCGGCGTGAAGCACGCCCTGGCCTTTTCGTACGGGCGCAGCGCGCTGTGGGCTTTTTTCAAAGCCATGGGGATCGAGAATGAGGAGATCGTCCAGCCCGCCTACACCTGCTCGGTGGTGGCGCACGCCAGCGTACTGAGCGGCAACGCGCCCGTCTTCGTGGATTGTTCACTGGCGGATTACAACATGCAATACGACCTGTTCGAGCGGGCCATCACCGCCGGTACGCGCGCCGTGATCCCCACCCATGTCTTCGGCTATCCCATGCATACCGACCAGGTGAACGCGATTGTGCGTGCGGCGGAAAAGCGCTTCGGCCGGCGCATCTACGTGATCCAGGATTGCGCCCATTCCTTCGAGGCGGAATCCGATGGAAAGTCGGTCATCAAAGAGGGCGACGGCGCGCTCTTCGGCTTGGGCATCAGCAAACAGATCACTTCCATCTTCGGCGGCATGTTCACCACCGACGACGATGAAATTGCCGCGCGCCTGCGTGAGTGGCGCGACAGCCATTTCCAACCCGCCGACTGGCTGCACAGTCTCAAGCGCCTGCTCTACCTGCTGGCGGTTTACCCGGCTTTCAACGAAACGCTCTACGGGCTGGTGTACTGGCTGCAGGAGGACACGCCCCTGCTGAACCGCCTGACCAAGGCCTACCACCTGGACGAGAAAATCCACTTCCCGCCGGATTATGAAATCGGCATGAGCGCCGTGGAGGGCAGCGTCGGTCTGGCGCAATTACCCAAATACGCAAGCGTCAAGGCCGCGCGTCGCGCCTTCGCCGAACGGTATTTTAACGAACTGGCCCTGCCCGACGAGTGGATTATGCCCCCGCAGGTTCCGGGCGCCACTTACTCGCACTTCGTCATCCGCGTGCCCGACCGCCAATCTGTCCTGCAAGCCGCCGCGCGGCAGGGCGTGCAGCTCGGGCAGTTGATCGAGTACAGCGTCCCGCACCTGCCGCCTTACGCTCCTTACAAAGGCGATCGGGAATTCCCCAACAGCCTGTATTGCAGCCAGCACACCATCAACCTGCCCATCCATCCCGGCCTGAGCGAGCGCCAGGTGAGTGAGATCATTCGGGTGGTCAATCAGTTTAAGGCCTGAAATGGATAAAGCCACGCACACGCTTGAGATCGATGAGTTGAAACCCGGGTGGATCGCGGCAGTCGCCGAAATCCACATGCGCGCCCTGCCGGACGATTTTCTGCCCGGCCTGGGGGCCGATTTCCTGCAGAAGGTTTTCTACCCGGCCGCCATGCGCTCCCCCTACGGGTGTGTGTTCGTGGCTGTGGATAACAACCAACCCAGCGGGTTCGTGGTCGTCACCACCGACAGCGCGCGCTTCTTCCGTTCCATCGTGCTCAACGAATGGCAGGGCTTTCTGAAAACCGGCCTGCGCACCTCTTTCGCTTCCTGGAAAAACTTCAAGCGCAACTTCGAAGTGCTGGCTTCCATGTTCGAGAAAAGCGTGGACGAAGGCTTGGGCGAGATTTACGAGATCGCCGTAAGCATCGATCAACAGGGTCAGGGCACCGGTAAAGCGTTGGTGGCGTGTTCTATTGAATATCTCAAAGAAGCGGGCATCCCCGGCATCAAGATCAAAACCCGCAAAAGTAATACCAGTTGGATCGGTTTCTTCCTGAAGAGCGGCTGGCGCCTGGCGCAGGAGATTCACCTGATTGGCAAGGACTACGTGGTCCTCAGCCTGCGTTTTTAAAATGGCCGCGCTTCCGCGGAGAATTCAAGTGCCATTTCTCCAATTACCGGTTTTATGGCTTCAGCGTAAATTATAATAAGTCCAGATTTTTCATCAGACATCATGAATTGAAGGCACCCCGCCCTATTGGATTGAATACGGGCCGCCAAAAGGACTTATGACGAAATATATTCGATGGTTTTCCCTGGCGATCGTTTTGGAAGTGGGACTGACTTTCAGCCTGCACCGGGATTCCGTGGCGCTGATCCAGAAAAATAGCCCTTTCTTTTTCTTCTTTCTGATCATGCTGGGCGTCATCGGCGCCGCGTTTCTCCTCTTCTTTCTCCTATCCCTGCTGAAAGGGAACAAATTCCTTACTTCGGTCTTTGAAAAAAGCCGCGCCTGGATGGGCGTCCTGGTCGCGGCTGCCTCATTCGCCCTGCTCTGCTCGGCCTTCCTGTTCATCACCGCGGACTTCATGAACCACCTGGTGTACAACCGCTTCACCATCCTGTGGATCAACTACGTGGATCGCGAAGCGCATGCCGCCCTGCTGCCCTTCGCGCTGCTCGGGTACGTCCTGTTCTGGGAAATCCTGGCCTTGTTCTCCTTCACCAACGAAAACTGGAAAGAGAAACCCAGGTTCTGGCTGGGTCTGCCCTTCCTGCTGGCCGGCAACTTCTTTCTGCGCTACGTGCTGGAGCAATCCGGCACTTACCTGGAACCCTATTTCTTCAAGATTTACAGCAACGAAGCCGCATACGTGTTCTCCAATTACCGTTGGTGGCAGTTGCTGCTGCCGGTGAAGGAGTTCGGCGGGTACTGGTTTTTCGGCAACATCCTGATCCATTTTCTGGGTAAATTGATCGGCATTGCCGGGGTCTGGTACCTGAGCCAGATCATCCTGATGTTGACGGCTTTCTTCCTCTCGTGGAAAGTGTTCCGCTCGCCATATTTCTCCTATTTCCTGGCGCTCTGCCTGGGGTTCGGCACGCATTTCTACAACGCCTTCCAGTATTCCTCGGTGGTCTCGCTCTACCTGCTGCAAGTGCTTTTTTGCCTGTTGCTTTATTTCGCTTACGAGTTCATCCGCCGCGAAGAGCACAACCGCGGATTTTTCCTCGCGCTGATCCCCACCCTGCTCTTAACGGCCGTGTTTTACGAAGGCTGGCTGGATTTCTTCGCGGCCGTGTGGGCCATCTCGATCTTTTTGTTCATCTATTTCCACTTCAAGCGTCAATCGCGGTACGCCGGGCGGTTGCTATCCGTTTTTCTTCTATTCACCATTACCGCCGCGGTTTACATCATTATCAAATTAACCTACACCGATTTTGCGCACGCAACCGGTGAATCCAGGGTCATTTTCTCCTATGGCAGCTACTTTATCTGGCGCGCTCTGGAGGACCCTGTTTCCAATTACATCACGCAATTGTTCGTGACCCTCACCAACTTCCTGCCGCCCGCCTTCCTCGGCACCAATTCGCTCTATCATTACAGCGGGTTTCTCCAACAGCAAAAGCCGTTGTTCATGGACCACTACGTGTATTTTTGGAGATACGGCGCAGGCATCCTGTTCACGCTCTTTTATCTGCTTTTGATCAAAATAATCAAAAAATTATTCAGGGATGATCCTTTCCCATCGATTTTTCCGCTGGTCATTTTTCTGATCATGGTGGCAGTGGACAGCCCCACGCACACCATCATCCAATTTTTCCAGATGAAAGCCTTGCCGGTATTAGGCTACTATAACCACCAGGGAATTTTGGGGATTTCGCTGGCGTTTTCGTTTCTGTTGTATTACCTGAATGCGCAGGTCAAGGATAAGAGATACGTGAATCTGGTCTTCTCGCTGGCGGTCATCATGGTACTTGTCAGCGCGATACGCCGTCCCATTTATCTCTGGAAAATGATCGAGGTCGCGGGGTTGACCTCGCAGGGCGCTTTTCCCAATCCATATTTCTTCATCCTGGATTGGTTGAAACTGCTTCCCCATTGAGCAATCCTGCCAAAAAAAACGGGGTATTGATAACTCTCCACGCCGAGCCGGCCGGGAAACAATGCGCACTTAACAAAACCCACCGGCAGGCGCCGGGCGGAGTTTCGGCATATTAGTTTTTAGTCTGCTTCTTGAGACTGAACAGGCGCACGAATTCCGATCTGATGGTCTTGTCGCGCAGGATATACAGGTATACGTAAACCAGCCCGGCAACCAAAGCCGCCAGCATCAACGCCAGATAATCCAGAGGAAACTTCAAACCGGTCACCGGCACGTGCGGCACCGGGTTCCACAGTTTGAAGGCCGCCACCGCCAGCAGGAACGGCAGGCAGCCGATGAAAGTTTTGGAAAGGTATCTAAGCGTCTGCGAAGCGCGCATACCCGAGATCCCGTTGATCCAGAACATCATGTAGCCGTAAACCAGGATGCCGCTCAGCGTGAACAGCCACAAGCCCAGATACACATCGCCCTTGATCCCGCCGATCACCAGCGAGAGCACGCGCGTGATCAGGTTGATGATGTTCAGAACCATGAACTCGCCGTTGCGGTCCACGATGTTTGGCACGTAGCTGATGGGCGAGACGATGAACACCAGGAACACCCACAGGCTGAGGATCTGGGAATACACGCCCGCGTCCGCCCACGAAGCGCCGAATGCCAGCACAAACATTTCCTTGCCGATGATGGCGATCAACAGCATGGGGAACATGCTCATCAGGATCAGGTATTTCATGGTGCCTTCCATGATGGATTTCAGGCCGTTTTCGTGGTAAGCCTTGGCGCCGCGCTGGAAGAACACCTGCCCCAGCGAATTGCCGATCACGGTCACCGGCAGGCGGATGGCGTTGTTGCCCATGGCGTAATAACCGGCCTCGGTGGTGGAAAAATACGCTGAAAGCAGCATGCCGGGGATGTACAGCGCAGCGTTGTTGATCAGGTTGCTGACCATGTTGAACATGGGCAGCCGGCGGTATTCATACAGACCTTGCCTGACAATCGCCCAATCGAAGCTGTCCCGGATGTATTTTGCGTCCTCTTTGAAAACCATGCCGAAAAAAGCCAGCGTGGAAAAGATCTGCCCGACCACCTGCATGCCGATCATCAGTCCGCCGCCGGTATTTCCGGCAAAACCGAACCCCACCGTCAGCCCATCCCCCAGCACTTCGTTCCAGATCTGGGTGATCGAGAGACGCGTATACTTCCGTTCCAGCGAATTCCATTGCCGCAGCGCTTCGAAGATGCCGATGGCGGCCACGGAGAGCGGCAGGAACCACAGGTACCTGGCCAGCGCGGGTGAGTTCAGGAGGTTGGCAAACCACCCGCCGCCCAGCCAGACCAAAACCAGCAGCAGCAGCGACACCAGCACGGAAAGCCCCATCGCCAGCACGAACATGTTGGCGGCGTACTTGCGGTCCTTGGGCAGCATGATCGCCCGTTCGTAGCGCAGCGAGGAATTGACCCCCACCGGCTTGGCGATCGCCAGGTAATTTTGCAGCACGCCGAACGCATCGGGCGCGAACAGGCGGCTGAGGATAGGCGAGAGTACGATGCGGATGACCTGGATGACCGTGCTGCCGGTCACCAGCTTCAACACGTCTGAGAAGAAATTGGCGTCCTTTTTCGCGTAACCTTGCGGTTCTTTTTGGTCGGGTAGGGTCATGATTTGTTTTTTCCTGTCTGATGCAAGTTGTCTTTGGAAAACCGAGAGTATTCTATCACCCATCCGCCGCCAATTCGGCGGCCGCCGTTGCGGGGCTTCCCTTCCTGCGCGCGCCAATACTGAGAAATGGCGCCCGAAAAATCGGTTTTTATTGTTTATAATTCCCCGCAGATCACACTACGACCACGGCAATTCGGCACGCCCGAATTGGACGGGAGAAAATTTGACTCAATCGGAAAACACCTCGCCAGATAAACATATCCTCATCATCGGCCTCACCTCGGTGAAACTGGGCGCGCTGGAAAAGACCAACATTGGTAATTACCTGATCGTCGACCCGATGTTCCAATACCTGCGCAAAAGTTTCCCGGCTGACCCCATCCGCACCACCCTGCAGCTCTCGCCGGAATTTCTCGATCGTTACTCCATCACCGGCCTCTCCCACAAACGCTTTTGGACCTACCGCCCGGGAACGCTGCTGATTTCCCTGAAAGATACTTTGCTGTTTGGGATTTACGCGTTGATCAAACCCCTGCTGGGAAAACCTGCAAAGAAATTGCTTTCCGGCAGCCGCATGCTGACCCAACTGGATTGGGCGGACATGGTGGTCGATTTCAGCGGCGACCTGTACGGCGATAACGCCCCTCTCAACCGCTTCATTGAAGAAACTTTC
>CALGUJ010000392.1 GCA_937902055.1 uncultured Pelolinea sp. | reverse complement strand
AATCACCGCGCTGACGTCGGACGCGCGCATCATGCCCAACAAGTGTCCCAACAAACCGAAACCGGTCACGTCCGTGCAGGCGTTCGCGCCGCTCTGCTGCATCGCTTCGGCTGCCGTCCGGTTCAACTTTGCCATCCAGCGGATGGCTTCTTGCGCTTGCGCTTCGGTGATCGCTCCCTGTTTTAAGGCGGTTGAAAGAATGCCCGTTCCGATCGGTTTGGTCAATACCAGCACATCCCCGGCTCTGGCCCCGGCGTTGGTGCGGATTTGGCGCGGGTCCAGCGAACCGGTCACCGCCAACCCGAACTTGGGTTCGGTATCGTCCACGGTATGCCCGCCAATGATGGAAATGCCCGCTTCCGCGGCTTTGTCGGCCGCGCCGCGCAGGATTTCGCCCAACACGCTGATCGGCAGGCGATTGCCCGGAAAAGCCACCACGCTCAAAGCGAACAAGGGTCTGCCGCCCATGGCGTAAACATCGCTCAATGAGTTAGCTGCCGAGATCGCGCCGAACTGGTAAGGATCGTCCACGATTGGCGTGAAAAAATCCACGGTTTGCACCAACGCCAGGTCGTCATTGATTTTATACACAGCCGCATCGTCACCGGTTTCGGTGCCCACCAGTACGCGGTTGTCGTTGGCCGGCGGCAGATTTTGCAGTACTTTTTCCAGCAATTGCGGCCGCAGCTTGCAGGCGCAGCCTAAACCATGCGTATATTGGGTCAGTCTGACCGCTTTACCGTCATCAACAACCGCTTTCTCCGGGGCCTCGGGTTGCAAATTGCGAATAACGCGTTCGATCTCAGCGCTGGCACGCTCGATCTCCTCGGTGCTGGTGTACCGGCCGACTGAAAATCGGATGGTACCCATGGCGTAATCCAGCGGTACGCGCATGGCTTGCAGCACGTGCGACACGTCCACGCGGTCCGTGTGGCAGGCAGCCCCGGCTGACGCGGCCACGCCGCTCAATTCAGCCAGTATGGTATTGGCTTCGATATTCCTGAAGCTGATGCTGGCCGTGTTCGGCAGGCGTTTTTGCGGTTGCCCGTTCAACTTTGCCCAGGGAAATTGTTCAAAAATCCTGCTTTCCAGCAAATCGCGCATCTCGCTCATGTGGGCGTTGTAAGCATCAAGGTTTCGGCTGATCAACTCGCAGGCCTGCCCCAATCCGACAATCTCCAGCACATTCTCGGTGCCGGCGCGCAGATTGCTTTCGTGCGCCGCTCCGTGGATGATCTTTTTTAATTCCGTTCCCGTGCGGATATAGAGCGCTCCGATTCCTTTTGGCGCGTACAGCTTGTGTCCCGCGATGGAAAGCAGATCGACGCCCAAATCATCTACCCGGACGGGGATTTTTCCTATGGATTGGGCTGCATCCGTGTGCAGCAAGATATTATGGCTATGCGCAAGTTGTGAAATCTCCGCGATCGGTTGGATGGTACCCACCTCATTGTTGGCATGCATCACCGAGATCAAGATAGTTTGCGGAGTGATTGCCTGTTCCAAAGCCCCCAGATCGACCAGGCCGGTTTCATCCACTTCGACATAGGTCACCCGAAAACCTTGTTCTTCCAGATACGCGCACACTTCCAGCACTGCAGGATGTTCAATAGCTGTGGTGATGATGTGGTTTCCGCGGCTGCGCTGCGCGAGAGCAGCACCTTTGATTGCCAGGTTGTTGGATTCCGAACCCCCGCTGGTGAAGATGATTTCTTCAGCATGGCATCCCAACATTCCCGCTATCTGTCGTCGGGCTTGCTGGACCGCCAGCCTGGCTTCCACTCCGTAAGCGTGGCTGCTGGAGGGATTGCCGAAACCGCCGTACAGGAAAGGCAGCATGGCCTCCGCCACCTGCGGATCGATCGGCGTGGTGGCGTTGTAATCCAGATAAATTGGTTTTTCGGTCATACTGGAATTGTATCTAAAAAATATCCAGTGTGCCTAATTTCTTGGCCTGAATTTCGAACACCTTGAATAAAAAATATCCCAGAATGGTAAGGAGAATCCCGATCACGAATTCTTCCCTCAGTAATGGCATGATTTCCGTCAATGACCCTCCGGCGATGATGGTGCGCGCGCAAGCCACCCCGCGCGTCAAAGGCAGCCCATTGGCGACGACCTGCATCCATCCAGGGAGTTCTTCCACCGGGATGTTCGCTCCCGAAAATATCAGCAGCGCGAAATATACTGTGTTGTTGACCAGCATCACATTGCGGGTGATCAGGCTCAGGCAGCCCATCAACAATCCCAATCCGGCCGTGCTGAAAGTGGTGACGAGGATGGTTAACAATAACGCCAGCGGATTCGCCTGCGAGAGATCCAGCTTGAACAGCAGCATGCCCCAGCCGAATCCGATGAACACACCCAGCATGCCATCCAGGATGTGCATGAACGCCCGGCCGATGAACATGGCCCCGCGGTTGGCAGGGCAGCCGAACAGGTATGGCAGCGTCCCCATCCAGCGCTCGCCCCCTACGCTCATGGTCACGCCGAAAATGCCACTGGATGCGGCAAAGATCAGGGAGTTGCCGATCACGTAAAAGGAAGCATTATTGCTGCCGCTGGCATAAGCGCCGATATAAACAAAGAAGATCATGATGGTCAGCGGCGCCAGTACTTTGGAAGCCAGGTAAGTGGCGGGATTTAGCCAGCGGAATAAAGCTTTATAAGAATAAAAAGCGCCCTCAAAAAAAATGCGTGTATTGCGGGAAATTTGTTCCAACATGTCAGTTCCCCACAATATCCAGCGTGGCATCCACGCGCGCTTTGCGCAAAATCACCTGGTACAGCTTTCCCGAGATCAGGATATAGATCAGGCTGAAAGCCATCATCCACCCCCAATCAACCAGGATCTGCCCGGTGGTCGACGTTCCCTGCGCCGCGCCATGCAGCGCCTGCGCAGCCCAGTATGGCGATAGCAGATACGAAATCGGAGTTGTCCAACCCGGCAGCAGCGCGATGGGGAACAGGAATCCGCACAGGATGTAGATCGGAAATTCAAGCGTGTTGACCATGCGCGCGAAATCCGGAATCAGGATGAAAAATGACGCCAGGATCAGTCCGAAGCAAACCAGCGCAAACACGGTGATCAACAACGAGATGGCAAACAATGCCGGGCGTGCCAGCGTCAAGGGATAACCCAGGATCGTCGAGATCAACAGATAGCTTCCGATCATCGAACCCAGCGATTGCGCCACGTTAGCCAGCACTTTGCCGAAAATGATCATGCGCAGCGATGCGGGAGAAGCCACCAGCGGTTCCAGCGTGCCGGTCCAGCGTTCGCCCGTGATGCTGTTGCCGCCATTGAACAACAATGTTGTCCATAAACCGGTCATACCCGACCCGACCACCACGAAAATGGCATAGTCCGGCCCTTTGCCTTTCAACATCCATAACGCCATTAAAGCTACCAATAGCGGTTGGATCAGAATGCCGAATATCACAAATCCGTCGGTCAGATTTTGCCAGATCGGAAGAGCGTCGTGTAGGGAAAGAGTGTAGATCTCGGTGGTC
>CALGUJ010000391.1 GCA_937902055.1 uncultured Pelolinea sp. | reverse complement strand
CGGACGTCAAAAGCTGCCAGAGCGCGCATGGCTGCCTTATAAATTGCGGGGTCGGTTTCCTGGATCAATTGGAGCATCGCCATGCGCAAGTCATCTTGTTCCGGGCGTGGGAACAGATGCCAGGCAACCATCTCAGCCTGAGAACCCCCGCCCCGCATCGCAGTCTTGAGAAATCTGCGCATCAGATATGACGCGGTATGAAAATTTCGCGGGCGCAGGCACGCGAATGTGCTGACCAAAATCAGGCTGTTTACAACTTCTGGGTGGAAAATCGCAAGCTGCAAGGCCACCGTACCACCCATGGAGATGCCAACAACCGGGATATTGCTATATTCAGACTCCTTCAGCCACATTGCCGTTTGATCAGCGGCAGCCGCGATATTCCACCTGCCCTTTAACGACACCGATTGTCCAAACCCTGGCAAATCTACGGCTATTGGACGATATCCGCTCGATGCCAGCGCCGAGAATTGAAAACTCCACGAGCGCGAATCTGCGCCCAGGCCGTGCAATAATAAAACAGGACGGTCATTTTCTGGTGCGGGATCGAGAAAATGGAGGGTCATGCCAGTCTCCTGGTGTGAAAGCTCATCTGTTGTTTTTTCCGGCTATAATAATTATAAACTCCAGGAGGTAGGTATGGAAAAATTTATCATCGAAGGCGGATTTCCGCTGCACGGCGAAGTGACCCCTGCCGGCAATAAAAATGCTGCCCTCCCTTTGCTGGCAGCCTGTCTATTAACTGATGAGCCAATCGTTCTAAGGAACGTCCCGGAAATCCGCGATGTGCAAACCATGCGCAGCCTGCTTCAAAGCCTGGGCGTGGAAATTGAAACCATCGCGCCGAACGTATGGAGAATCCAGGCCAAAAATATCCGGCCGGCCGACCTCGATCCAGACATCTGCCGGAAGATTCGCGCTTCCATTCTGCTGGCAGGCCCCATGACTGCCCGCAGCGGCGAACTGCTTTTGCCGCCGCCGGGCGGCGATGTGATTGGCCGCCGCCGCGTGGATACGCATTTATTGGCCTTAAAGCGCCTGGGCGCGGATGTGACTTATGACCGCTCGTTTCGTTTTGCCGCGCCCCATGGGTTAACCGGCGCGGATATCCTGATGGATGAGGCATCGGTGACCGCGACGGAAAATGCAATCATGGCCTGTGCATTGGCCAAAGGCACCTCCACCATCCGGAATGCTGCTTCCGAACCGCACATCCAGGAGCTGTGCCATTTTCTCAACCGCCTCGGCGCAAAAATCGAAAACATCGGCTCCAACACGCTTTGCATTGAGGGAGTCGACAAATTGCACGGCGGCGAATTCACCATCGGCCCGGATTACCTTGAGGTTTGCAGCTTTATTGGGGCGGCCGTGGTAACGCATGGATCAATCCGCATCCGCAACGCCGGTCCACAATACCTGGACATGATCCGCCTGGTTTTTGGTCGCCTGGGCGTTGTCTGGGAATATGACGGCGAAGATCTGATCGTTCCGGCGGAACAACCCCTCGAAATTGAACCAGATCTGGGCGGCATGATCCCCGAGATCAGCGTGATGCCCTGGCCGTCGTTCCCGACCGATTTGATGAGTATCGCCATCGTGGTGGCTACCCAGTCCAACGGCTCCATCCTCTTCCATGACTGGATGTACCCAAGCCGGATGTTCTTTACCGATAAACTGGTCGGCATGGGCGCGCACATCGTCCTCTGCGATCCGCA
Source organism: uncultured Pelolinea sp. (assembly GCA_937902055.1). Lineage (GTDB taxonomy): Bacteria > Chloroflexota > Anaerolineae > Anaerolineales > Anaerolineaceae > Pelolinea. Next base: position 937 of record CALGUJ010000391.1, on the reverse strand, counting down.
CCGTTGCATTGTGCAAGGTCCCACCCGGCTGGCAGGCGAGAAAATGGAAAGTCCCGACATCCGTGCGGGCATGTCCCTTGTGCTGGCCGCGCTGAGCGCCAAAGGCTCATCCCAAATTCGCAACATTGGCCAGATCGACCGTGGGTATGAACAGGTAGACATGAAACTGGCATCTCTGGGCGCGCACATCGTACGCGCCAAAGAATAATTACAAACGGGAGGCGGTGTATGGATTGCCGCCTCCCGTTATTATTTAACTTAATTTTTAGATCAATTACTCGCTGCTTTCACAACCTCAAGAAACTGACCGACGACTTCCCGCAAAATTTTCTCGGGCAGAGCGCCGACCTGTCGGTGCACAATTTTTCCATTGGCAACAAAGAGCATGGTCGGGATGCCCTGAACATTATACTTCCCTGCCCACTCCTGATCATCGTCAGTGTTGACCTTTGCCACCACCAATTTGCCGGCAAATTCCTTCGCCAGTTTATCCAGCACAGGCGCAACCGCTCGGCAAGGGCTGCACCAGGGCGCCCAAAAATCCACGATTACGGGGATTGCAGATTTCAACACAGTCTGTTCAAACGCGCTGTCGGTCACATGGATCGGCTCAGTAATCATCATCTTCTCCTGGTAGGCTTAATCAAGCTTAAAGTAGTATATCATACGTACTTTTTAACAGATGCTCGTTCGGCGAAAAAGTTTCATCCGAATGCAATCATTGATCCTTTGCAATTCCGGAGGTTTTGCGGTGGTCCGTCACATAGAAACCACCTCCCTTGAAGATGATGGAAGGAGCCTGAAAAACGCGGTGGGCGGAACCCTGGCAATTCGGGCAAATTTGTTTCGCATCTGCCTGTGAGATCGGCAGCTTGCGGTCAAAAAACCGTCCGCATTCATCGCATTGATATGGATAGACTGGCATATTCTCCTCGCA
>CALGUJ010000390.1 GCA_937902055.1 uncultured Pelolinea sp. | reverse complement strand
TGCCCTACTCCCGCAGCCCGCTCTTCAACGGCAATACACCCCCGCCGGAGAAAGCGGAATCCAAATCCAAATAATTAATTGTTCTCTAACAGAACCGGATTTGAATAAATCCGGTTCTGTGGTTAAATTCAGGGATACTAAATCAGAGTAGAAATTAATACTGCATGAATGCTTCCGTACAAACACACACACTAAATAATGGCCTGTTGATCCTGACCAAAGAAATCCACACGGTGCCGCTGGTCAGCCAGTGGATCTGGTACCGGGTGGGTTCGCGCAACGAAGTGCGCGGCAAGACCGGCATCTCCCACTGGGTGGAACATATGCAATTCAAGGGTACGCCCAAATATCCCATCAACGTTCTCGACCAGGCCATCTCGCGCGACGGCGGTTTTTGGAACGCCATGACCTCGCTGGATTGGACCACCTACTTCGAAACACTGCCCTCGGACAAACTGGAAATCGCGCTCGACCTGGAAGCCGACCGCATGGTTAACAGCCTGTACGATCCGCAGGAAACCGAATTGGAAAGAACCGTGGTCATCTCGGAGCGCGAGGGCAACGAAAACGAGCCCCTCTTCCGGCTGGGCGAAGCGGTCAACCTGGCCGGTTTCGCCGCCCATCCCTACCGCAACCAGGTGATCGGTGAAATGCAGGACTTGCATGCCATCACACGCGATCAGCTTTTCGGGCACTATCGGAGCCACTATTCCCCCAACAACGCTTTGCTGGCCCTGGCCGGCGATTTCGACACGCCTGCCGTGATTGAACGGTTGAAAGAGCTATACGAGGGCATCTCTGCCATGGAAAGCGGCAAATTCATCCCGCAGCCGGAGGACACGTTTCCGGAGAACCAGCGCATCGAATTGGAAGGCCCCGGAGACACCGTCTACCTGCAAGTCAGTTACCGTTCGCCGGCCGCCAACAGCGCTGATTTTTTCGCCCTGACCGTGCTCGACAGCCTGCTCACTGGTCCTTCCTCGTTGGCCATGTTCGGCGGCGGCAGCATTTCCAACAAGACCAGCCGCTTGTATCGACTGTTGGTTGAAAAAGATAAGGCAGTGAGCGTCTCCGGCGGACTGCAAGCCACCATCGATCCGTATTTGTACGATATCCTGGCCATCCTGCCGCCGGATAAATCGGTGGACGAAGCGCAGCGGGTGATCGACGAGCAAATCGACCGCCTGCAGAACGAGCCGATCAAGGAGGCTGAAATCGCGCGCGCGGTCAAACAGGCCAAAGCACTGTTTGCCTACGGCAGTGAAAACATCACCAACCAGGCTTTCTGGATGGGATACGCCAGCATGTTCGCCGACCACACCTGGTTCGACCAATTCATTCCCAACCTGGAACAGGTCGACGCGGAAAGTCTGAAGCGCACCGCGCAGAAGTATCTGCGAAACGACCGCCGCATCATCGGTATTTACCGCCCAAGGAACAATGGAAAGTAGGGATATGGCGACCATCTCAAGCAATCTGAAAAATCTGCCCGGCCCTGAAACCATTTCGCGCCGGACGCTGGCAAACGGCATCACGGTGTTGAGTTATACCAATCCTAATGTCTCCTCGGTTTATTTAATCGGGTTAATGACTTGCGGCAGCGCAAGCGATCCGGCGGATAAACTGGGGCTGGCTCACTATACCGCCAGCATGCTTTCCCGGGGAACCACCCGCCGCAGTTTTCAGGCATTTCACGAAGAGCTGGAAAACCGCGGCGCCAGCCTGAGCTTCAGCAGTGGGATGAACGATACCTGGTTCCGCGGCAAAGCCCTGGCGGAAGACCTGGAAATGCTCTTCGACCTGGCTGCCGACAGCCTGCGCAACCCGGCATTCGCGCCGGAATACTTCGAACGCCTGCGCGCGCAATTGCTGGCCGGGCTGGCCATCCGCGACCAGGATACCTCGGAAGTGGCTTCCCTGCTGCTCGATCAACACCTTTTTCCGCAACATCCCTACGGACATCCGCAGGATGGATACCCCGAAACCATCCAATCCATCCGGCGCGAGGATCTGGTCAAATTCCACGCCGACGCCTACTCCCCTGATGGCATGATCCTGGTGGTGGTCGGCGCGGTTTCCTCCGAACAGGTTTTTAGCCTGGCCGAAAGATATTTCGCTGATTGGCGCAACCCGGTCCGAAAAGCCCAAACCTCGCACAATCCGCCGGCCCAACCCGCAGGCTTGATCAGGAAACACCGTTTTCTGGAAGATAAAAGCCAGGCAGACCTGCTGCTGGGCACTTTGGGACCGAAACGTACCTCCGAGGACTACCTGCCGATCTACCTGGGCAATAACATCCTGGGGCAATTCGGATTAATGGGCAGAATTGGCGAAAGCGTGCGGTCACGCTCCGGGTTGGCGTATTACGCCTCCAGCAGCATCAGCGCCTGGGCGGATTGCGGCACCTGGGAATTTTCCGCCGGCACCAACCCGGAAAACCTGGAAAAGACCATCGACCTGATGCGCGCAGAAATAAAACGTTACGTTACCAGCGAGGTCAGCGAGGATGAGCTGGCGGATTCCAAATCCAACCTGATCGGCAGGCTGCCGCTCTCGCTGGAATCGAACGCCGGGTTAGCCAATGCCATTCTTTCCATCGAACGCTTCAATTTGGGCTTGGATTATTACCAGCGCTATGCCCAATTGATCAACGCCGTGACCGCCGGGCAAATCCTGAACGCGTCGCGAAAATATCTCGACCCCGACCGCCTGGTGATCGCCAGCGCCGGCCCGGGTAATGATATCCTTTAAGCAGAGATGAAAATCGCCAGCGGCATCGACCTGGTTGAAATCGAACGCTTCAGGCAATTGAAACCCGAAATCCTGAAACGGTTTTTTGAACGCGTATACACCCCTGCCGAACGGGAGCATATCGGCGCTTCGTTCGAGCGCGCCGCGGGGTTGTTCGCTGCCAAGGAAGCCCTCGTCAAAGCCCTGGGCTGCGGCATCGGGCCGGTCGGTTGGCAGGAAGTGGAAATCCGCCATCAAGGCGAAGGGAATCCGGTTGCCAGCCTGCACGGCCGCGCCGCTGCCCTGGCAAAAGAGAAGGGCATCCTCGACGTATCGCTCAGCATCAGCCATACCCGAGAGCACGCCACCGCTGTGGCCGTGGCTATAATGGAATAGAGAGGTGCATGACAGTTTTTCGAACTGTGGTGTAAATTGATGACCAAGATTCTTGCAGTCAGCGATGAGGAATCGCAATACATTTACCATGCCATCGGGGGCGAGCGGTTCAAGGATATCGACTTTGTGATCAGTTGCGGGGACCTGCCGTATTACTACCTGGAATACATCATCAGCATGTCCAACAAGGATTTGTATTACGTCAGGGGTAATCACGCCCACAAGGAAGAGATCAGCGACCATCACCAATCCAGCGCGCCCCAGGGAGGTAGAAACCTGCATCTGAAAAGCATGCGCACTGCTGAAGGCGTCTGCCTGGCAGGCATCGAGGGCAGTTTACTCTACAACCGCGGACCGCATCAGTACACGCAGGGCGAAATGTGGCAGAAGGTTTTCCGGCTGGTTCCACACCTGTTCATGAACTACCTGCAATACAACCGCTACCTCGATATTTTTGTCACGCACGCGCCGCCCTGGAAGATCAATGACCAGCTGGACCTGCCGCACCAGGGCATCAAAGCTTTTCGCTGGCTGCTGGAAGTATTCCACCCGCGCTACCACTTGCACGGCCACACGCACGATTATCTCAACCGCAGCGGGATCAAGACCAAATATCTGGAAACCGACGTGATCAACGTGACAGGCTACCAGATCATCGAGTTCTGAGAATGAGCAGCGAAAACGACCGCACCTATTTTGAGCGCATGGCCAGCCTGGATTTCGAACAGGCCTACAAAAAAGGATTCATGCGCGCAATACTAAACCGGTTGACCCAGAAACAGGGGGGGTTGATATCGTTCAACGAATTGCGCCGCAATCTGGACATTCAAAACCAGCGCGACATGGGAATGCAGGAGATTGAGATCGAAAAGATCATCGGCAGCCTCAACCGCTACCAGGATTTCGACGACAGCTTCCTCCCGCGCCAAACGTTCACCCGGCGGCGCTGGGAAAATATCGACCGGGTTTACATGCAAGGGGAATACCTGCCGCCGGTGGAAGTCTACAAGCTCGGCGCTTTTTATTTCGTGATCGACGGAAACCACCGCGTTTCAGTGGCGCGGGAAAGGGGCCAGGTGTTCATCGACGCGCACGTGATCGAATTGCAGATTCCTTTTCCGTTGGAGGGCAAGTTCGATTGGTATGAAGTGTTGTTGAAGCAGGAGCGCGCCACCTTTGAACAACAAACCCGCATCCGCGAACTGCGCCCGCAGGCGGATATCCGGCTTTCTCTGGTCGGGCAATACGAAAAACTGCTGGACCACATCGCCGTTCATAATTATTACAACAGCCAGCGCCTGAAGCAGGAAATCGCTTATCCGCAAGCGGTCTGCAACTGGTACGATAATATTTACGCGCCCATGGCGGCCATCATCCGCCAGCGCAAAATTCTGGAGCATTTCCCCAGACGCACAGAAGCCGACCTGTATCTATGGATCATCGAACACCTGGCATACTTGCAGGCCAATTACAAACGTGAGATTTCCTTCGAAGAAGCCGCTCGGCATTTTACCGATCATTTCCTTGTCCTGCGGCTGGCCGGATGGTGGCGCGGATTACGCAGTCGAATCCGCAAAATATTAAATCCGCGGGATAAATAACCCGCCTCTGGTTTATTAATCTCCGATTTCAAGCCAAATGTGATTTTTCAGGATGCGTTCATTGGGGATCACTTTGACGTGGCCGCTCAATTCCATCGGCTGCGCGACCATGTCGGGATGGACAAAACAGCATAATGGCGGGTGTCCATACTTGCCGATAAAGTAATCCACGGCGCGCTGCAAGCGTGATTCAGCCTTTATTCCGGTTTGGTTGTCATACCAAAGCATGCCGTTATCCATATCAAATCCTTGCCTAGATTATAGCATATATGTTCTATTATTCCAACCTACTTTTATCCCACTGAAACATGGAATTTTCAAACCATTTAAGGTATGCTTAACCCGTTGAATGAATATCGCTCGCTTTGATAATCCAGGAGGTTGACATGATAAAAGAAGCCATTTCCGATGCAGAAAAAAGAATGCACAGCGCCATCCTGTCTTTGCAGGAAGACCTGGCTGGAGTGCGCACCGGGCGCGCAACCCCCGCGCTGGTCGAAAAGATTTCCGTAGAATATTACGGTTCGCCCGTGCCCTTGATGCAATTGGCCAGCATCAGCGTGCCCGAACCGCGCCAGCTTTTGATCAAACCCTTCGATCCGACGACCGTCAAGGATATTGAAAAAGCAATCCTGGCTTCGGAATTGGGTATCACCCCCATGAACGACGGCAAATCAATCCGGTTGAACATGCCCCCCCTGACGGAAGAACGCCGGCGCGAATTGACCAAATTTGTTAATAACCGCCTCGAAGAAGCCCGCATCTCCGTCCGCAATGTCCGGCGCGATACCAACAAAGATCTGCAGGAATTCAAAGAAGCCAAATTGATCTCCGAAGACGATATGAAAACCGGCGAAGAAGAGATTCAGAAGCTGACCGACAAGATCATTGAAGAGATCGGCGAGATCGGCAAGAAAAAAGATCAAGAGATCATGGAGATCTAAGCCCCCGAATGACTGAACCAAAAAACGAGCCGTTTTCCGGGCCAAAGCCGCGGCACATCGGTATCATTATGGATGGCAACGGCCGCTGGGCAAAAGCCCGGCTGTTGCCGCGCATGGCCGGCCACCGCGCCGGCACCGATAATATCCGCAGGGTGATCGACGCCTGCATCGAATTCGGTATTGAATTTTTGACCGTATACGCTTTCTCCACCGAAAACTGGAAAAGGCCTTCGGATGAAGTGCAAGGCTTGATGCAGTTATTGGGAGAAATGCTGGATGACCGCATCGGCGAACTTCACGAAAAAGGCGTTCACCTGCTGCACATCGGGCGTCTGGAACAACTGGACCCGCTTTCCCGCGAAAAGATCAAAAATGCGCTGGAACTTACCCGTGATAACAAGACCATCACCCTGATCATCGCCTGGAATTACGGCGGTCGGGACGAAGTCGTGGCTGCCGTGCAAAAAATGTTGAAAGATCATGTAAAACCCGAGGATGTGGACGAGAAACTGCTCGGCAGCTATATGTTCACCCGCGGCATCCCCGACCCCGATCTGATGATCCGGACGTCGGGCGAGATGCGCACCTCCAACTTCCTGCTATGGCAAAGCGCATACGCCGAATGGTTTTTTACCGATACCTTGTGGCCGGATTTCGACAAGGAAAGCTTGCGGCAAGCTCTGGAGTCTTACGCCTCCCGCGAGAGGCGTTTTGGGAAACGCAAACCGGAAGATGAAAAACAACAATATGCTGGGTAAACGCATCCTGAGCGGCGCGGTGATCATTGCCATCGGACTGGCGCTGATTTACGCCGGCGGCTGGATCTATGCCGCCGGGTTGGGTTTGATCCTTTCCATCGCCGTATGGGAATACGTCCGCTTGTTTGAGAAAGGCGGGTATGCCCCCGCCAGGACCATCTTGATCGCAGGAACGTTGTTAATCGCGCTCAGCGGGCAATTCGCTGATCCCGCATACAGCCTGGCAGCTTTCAGCCTGGTTGTGATTGCCATCATGGTTTTTCACACAGCCACTTACAGCCGCCACCCCGCCACTGCCGCGATCGACCTGGCTGCCAGCCTGGGGGGTGTGGCTTATATCGCCTTCAGCGGTCTCTTTCTGGTCAGGTTGCGTTTTCTGCCGGCCGGACTCTTCTGGCTGCTCCAGTGCATCCTGCCCGCCGGCATCAGCGATATCGGCGCTTTCGGCATCGGCAGCCTGTGGGGAAAGCACAAGATCGCCCCGCATTTAAGCCCCAACAAAACCTTTGAAGGATATCTGGGAGGCGTAGCCACATCCATGCTGGTTGGCTGGGGAACCGGGTTGCTGCTGGCCGGTTACAATCCCGCTTTCAACGGCATGCAGGGGCTTTGGATCGGACTGATCGTTGGCGCGCTCTGTCCTTTGGGTGATTTCACCAAAAGCATCTTCAAGCGCCAATTCGGCGTAAAAAATACCGGCAATCTCATTCCCGGCCACGGCGGGGTGCTGGATCGCATCGATACCTGGCTGATCGCCGGTGTCATCAGCTATTTATTGATCCTGTTTCTGAATAAATAAAATATGCGGGCATCCCTGCCCGCAATAACTATCGCGATTCATCTCGAAAAAAGACCGGCCGGGAATTCCGGCCGGTTTTTCGATTACTCGATGGCGAAAGTCATGGTCACGTCTGCCGTAACCTGGATTTGGCCGGCAGCGATCGGCACGGACGCGGCATATTCGGCGCCGCCCCCGCCCCCCATGCCATATCCATAACCATATGACGGATAACTGTAGGACGAAGAGATCGACAGGATCTCACCAGCGCCCACGCCCGCGGCTTCCGCCAATTCCTTGGCCTGCGCCATGGCAGAATCGACGGCTATCTTGCGCGCGGAGGTTTGCGCGGTGGTTTTGTCGGTAACATCAAAGGTGATACCGTAGATATTGTTCGCACCGCTGGCCGCAACCGCGTCCAGGATGGCGCCCAGTTTATCCAGATCGCGGACAGTCACGTAGACGGTGTTATCCACCGAGAAATAGTTGCGGGTCACCGCGCCCTGGAAATCGTAATCGGATTGAGGGTATACGTTGAAGCTGGAAGTTTGAATATCGCCTTCCGCCACTCCCTGGGCCACCAAAGTATCCTTGATAGCAGTCGCCTGGGCTTTGTTCGCGTCCATTGCTTCACCAACGCTGTCGCCGGTCGAATGCACACCGACGTTGATGTAGGCCAGATCGGGAACGACATAGACGACTCCATTCCCGGTTACAACTATTTGCCGGGCGGGTTCGCCCGCGCTTGTTGAAACTGCCGGTGCGCAAGCAGCCAAAAACAACGCGACCGTGATCAATCCTGCCAAAATCATGGTATTTCTTTTCATGTGTTCCTCCAATAGATATTATTATGCTCTTATAACGTTTATGCTGAAAAAAAGTTCCCGATTAACCAATCGTAATCGGGTTTTGAGTTTTCGTATATTGCCGGGTGGATGCGAACGTGTTATCATGAAGTTGCCCTTTCATCCGATTGCCCCCCTCAATCGGTTGGAGGGGCCTTGATTTATTTACGCCCGGCGAGGGATTTGTACAATACGAAAGCGCCGGCCAGGATCAGGATAACCGGCCAGATATACCAACTGTATTCAAATGGAAACCAGGTCAATCCCAATCGCTGAAGCAGGTAATACACGCCCCAGCCGATCAGGCCGACCCCGGCGTAGATCACCAATTGCCGGCTGGGTTCGTGAAAGACCATTCCAATCTCCTGCCCCAGTTGGCGGATGCGGATTCCCAGATCTTCCGAACGGAAAGCTTCCGTGCTGCCCTCCCGCGGGATGATCACCCACAGGATCAAATAGGCCAGGACCGAGAGCTCGCCCATGATCGTCCACAGGACGAAGAAGATTCTCAAAAATAGCGGATCAATGCCGATATACTCGCCCAATCCGCCGCAAACGCCGCCCAAAACGCGGCCATTTTCTACGCGATACAGTCTTTTGCTCATGATTACCTCAAATGAATTGGTTTTTTATTATATCTGTATACGCAGGAAAGATTTTCAGGTTTCCATTTATCCATTAAAAAACAGGATTGCGTCTAATACGCAATCCTGCCTGTGTGGAAATTCAACAGAAATTAGAACTGGATGATCTTCAGGCCGGTCAACAAGATGATCGCGACCAGAATGGGGGTGACGAATTTCAGGATCGTGAAAACGACGCGCGTAACCCCGGTGTTGGCAATAGCGCCTTCATTGGATGTGGTTGCATTGAACTTGTTCCAGCCCCAAA
>CALGUJ010000389.1 GCA_937902055.1 uncultured Pelolinea sp. | reverse complement strand
GCTTACGCCATATCCAAAATTGGAATCTCCGAAAACATTTTTACGCAACTGATGTATATTCCGATTATCGTAGCGGGATATCTGTTCGATTACCGGATCGGGATCCTCAGCGGGGTCATTGCCGAATTACTCATCGAGGTCTTCGCCACGGAAAGCCTGGCATTATTCCAGCCTCAACGGTTGTATGCCGCCTGCTTCCGGGTTTTCTTTTTTATGTGCTGCGGTTACATTACCGGAAAAATAAAACAAAAAATGGACGAAATGAAAATACCGGCAAGCTATTCAAAAATTCATCCATTCACGCAATTACCCTATTGGGGATCCATCAAAGAGGAAATGAATTCTCTGATGGGTAATGAAAAGATCCTGCACTTCCGTTTTTTCCTGATCGAAATTAACAATCAAAATGAGTTATTCGCCACTTACGGCCTGGATTACATCGACAATATCAATCAGATAATCATCAACACACTCAAGTCCCACTATAAAAAATGCAAGTTATTCCTGGTGCGCCTGAATACGTTTGCCATGATCCTGCCGGAGGTTCGCCAAAACGTGGTGGAGTTGGTGAGCCTGTTCGAACAACCGATTTTGGTAAACGGCATTCCGATCTATTGCGAGGTGACCATCGGCGAGGCATCCTATCCGGAAGGTGGGCAGACGCCGGACGCCATCCTGAAAAATGGATTTGTCGCTTTGAATGAAGCGCAATTACATCAGAAACCCTATCAGCAATACCAGGCTAAATTGCACAATCCCGAAATCTCCGTACTGTTGGGCCAATTCCAAAATGCCATTCAAAACCAGGAAATCGAATTCCATTACCAACCCATCATCGATACCAGCGGAAAGGTGCACAGCCTGGAAGCTTTGGTGAGGTGGAACCATCCGGTTAAAGGGATGATCCCGCCGGATCAATTCATCCCCGATCTCGAATTCACGCGCATCACCAACATCCTCACCTATTACTCCCTGGAGTATAACCTGAACAACATGGCACGCCTGTACCAGGAAGGCTTCAACCTGGATATCTCCATCAATATTTCTATCACCAACCTGTATCAACCGGATTTTGCCAGCCGTGTCATCGCCATCCTCGGCAAACATAATTTTCCCTCCCATCATCTCGCGCTGGAAATCACCGAACGGGGTTTTCTGGCGGACAATCCCGAATGCCGCGGTAATCTGGATGATTTGGTTAGAGCCGGGATTAAGTTATCGATTGACGATTTCGGCGTGGGATTTACCAGCATCAGCAATTTTCGCAATGAAATGATCTATTCCATCAAGATCGATAAATCGTTTGTGGAAGAAATTCACGCCAACCCGGCCAACCAGGCCATTCTGGAAGGCATCATCGCGATCGCGAAAGCCTCCAATGTTTCTGTCATCGCCGAAGGCATTGAAAAACAATCCGAAAAGGAAAAACTGGTCGAATTGGGTGTGGATTACCTGCAGGGTTACCTGATCTCCAAGCCGCTCAGTTATGCTTCCATCCGCTCCTGGTTGATTAAAACCTCGATTCAGGCGGGAAAACCGTCATCTGAAGAAACTCCTGAAAAATAAAAACACCTGAAAATGAATTTCAGGTGTTTTTGGTCAATACCGGATCAATCGACTCCCGGAGGTGTGCCGGCAATCAAATCGTAAACTTTTTTCTCGGCTTCTTTTTGCGCACTTTCCGATAACTTGTTTTTATGCTTGTTGAAGAAATCAAAAATTTCACGGATATTCAACACCCTCGTTTTGGGTTTGCAGTAGGTGTGGTACATGGTTACCAATTTGGGGTTTGAAAAGATCACAACCGGCAGCACGGATTGTCCGATGGCATTGCCCAGTTTCCGGCTGGCTTTCTCGAATTCCGGTCCGGGGTCTTTGAAATTCTTCCGGTCAGCGGCTTCGGCGATCGGCTGGGTGGTGAAAACACCCCCCGGGCCGACAATCACCTGGGGAATGACAAAATCGCAATCCGGCGGTTTTACCTGCGAAAAATATGCCCACTCATCGCTCAATTCATGAAGCCGGGCAAAAACGGCTTTGGTGAAATCGTTTTTGCGGGGCGGGTCGAAAGGTTCATTTTTCATGATGGTGGATATTTTGTAATAAGTGGTCTTCGCCAGCGGGATTTTAAAAATCAACGCGCCAATGACGTAAAGGAAACATCCGGCAGCAGCCACGTAAATGGACCAGGTTTGTACTTCCCGATAATGGATATGCCATTTTTCCTGGATCATTTCATGATAAAAGAACGCTGAAAAGAATCCGGCCACGCCAACGATCAACACGCAAACGCCTGCCGCCAGGATGTAAAATGGCAGCGTTTTGCGCTTTTCGGGCGGAACCAGCGGTTTGGGAGTCTGGATTTCATTGCGGATAAAACGCATTTTTTGCTCCTGAAATTCTAACGAATGTCAAAATGAAGATGATTAAAAATGAGTTCAATGATTGTAAATGAGAAACGGGAAATCTGCAGAGTCAAAAAAGGATGAGCCTATATCAGGCTCATCCTTTCCTTATTAAACAGCTTATGCAGCGGCGGTTTGCGTCTTGAGATTCTTGAGATAGCGCAAGCGGAAGACGATCGTGATGACAGTCACAACCGCGCAGAAACCGATCAAGCCGGGCATACCGATCTTGCTGTAGTTCTCACCCAACAAGCCAGCGACCAGCATTTCGGGGCAGAGGTGGTTGAACCAGGAGGTAACACCAGTACCTTCGGCAACTTCCACGCCCTGACCGACCGCAACCATGGTGGACCATTTGGCAACGCCCAGGGTAGCGGCGATGGTGCCGTAAACGCCCATCAGGATGCTGGTGATCAGGGTGCGCAGCATGTCGAATTTATTGGGGGCAACCACGAACACCCAGAAGAACAACAGGGAAGGCAGGTCAGCCAGAGGATGGTTGACCGAACCGGGGATAACGAAAGCCATGACCAGCAGGATCGGGACCATCAAAACGGTGGTGGCCAACACGGTGGTGTTGCCAACCGCGATGGCGGGATCCACGCCGATGTAGATCTGCTTGCCGCTGGTCTTCGACTTCATAAAGCTGCCTGCCGCTTCGGAAACCGGCACCAAGGCCTGCATAACGATACCGGACATCATGGGGATGAGCACGAGCGAGGTGGCCAGTGCAATCATCAGCATGACAATGTCGATCCAGAAGTAACCGGCGCCGATGCCCATGAGCATGCCGATGATACCGCCCAAGACAGCCGGTTCACCGACCACACCAAATTTTTCCTGGATGTAATCGGGGGTGAATTTGGCTTCCAAACCGGTCTTATCGAGCAGTTTGCCGATATAGTGGCCGAAGGCGCCCCAGGCCACGTTGGTACCCTGGTAGAAGGACAAGCCTTCAAAACCCAAATCCGAGCAGTAACCGCGCTGGGCGTTGAAGTCGGACATCATCAGGTTGAACCAGGCCAGGAAGGTGGCGAAAACCAAACCGGCAACGATGTTGTTGGTCAGAGCGTAGACAATCAGGCAGGCGATGATCGCTTCCCAGAAGTCCCAGATGTTCAGGTTGAGGGTGTCGGTCATGGAGGTGAAGATCATGACCAGGTTGACAGCCAGGCTCAACAGAACGATGACGTACGCCCAGGGGGAGCTCCACGCGAATGAAGCGAAAGCAGCCCAACCGATATCGGTGTAGGTGAAGACGCCGCCAAAGCGGGTAGCCAAAGCGGAGGCTGCGGGAGCAACTTTGCCCAGGAAGTATTCCACCACGATGTACACGCCGTTGAAACCAACTGCGATCATCAAACCATTGCGGACGGCTTTCAGGAAGCCCAAGCGCACGACCAATCCGATCACAGTGAATACGATGAAGATCATAAAGAGCGGACCCGCACTCATGACCGGATCAAGAATTGCATTTACAAATCCTAAGTCCATTATATTTTCTCCTTGTTTTATTTTATTTTTCTGCAATGCGATAAGAAATCAATTACCTTGTTTGCACCTCCTCACCTTGTGTTTACAGAATATCCATATAAATTAACGATGGCGATTATTGACCCAAACCCATGCTTTCAATATAGGCAAAAATATCGTCATACAGTTTTTCCTGACCGACCGTGCTGATCAGGGGCACGCCGCTAAATACCTTGATGTCATCGCGCGCTCCGGTCTGCGCGGTTGCTACGATCAAGTCCGGTTTCATGGTTGAAATCAGGGTGTTCATGTCGGCAATTTTGCCTTTTTTGGTTACGATTTTTACCTTGCGCCGTTTAGCTTCATTTTCCAGCTTCACTGCCGCAAGGTTGGATGTGGCGATAGAAGAACCGCACATCACAAGAATTACTGCTGGCCTTCCCATATTTTATTGATCTCCTTTTCAATAATTATTAATGTCGGATTTTCTCCGCATTATTATTTTCCAACAAAGTCTTTTAAATAATCAACCAGTTCTTCCATGTCTTTCCGCAATCCCACAGAAATGCGGAAATGGGTATCGGGTTCCAAACCGGCTTTTTTGGCGAAACTGCGCACGAAAAAGCCTTTTTCGAGCAGCAATTCAACGCATTGGGTGGCGGTTTTGCCGGAATCTTTCACGTTGACCATCACAAAATTGGCCTGCGAGGGTACGGGTTTGAAACCGGGAATCTTGGCCAGTTCCGCGCTCAACCAGTCGCGCG
>CALGUJ010000388.1 GCA_937902055.1 uncultured Pelolinea sp. | reverse complement strand
GCGCCGGATATTCACTGCGGAGAATGTTATTACTGTCAGCACGCCCAATATAACCTGTGTGAATCCATCCGCTTTTTAGGCATGACTGACGGGTATCCGGGCGGTTTTGCCGAAAAAATTTTGTTATCCGAAGAAGTGCTCACCCGCGGCGTGGTACATCCCATCCCGGAAGGGCTCAGCATGGATGACGCAGCAGTCTCAGAACCTTGCAGTTCCGTGCTGGCCTGCCACGACCGGATCCACACCAGCATCAACGACGTGGTGGTGGTAATGGGGGCGGGGCCGATCGGCTGCATTCACACTGCCGTTGCCCATGCGCGCGGCGCGCGTGTGGTGATCTCGGAACCCAGCGACATCCGCCGCAAGCTTGCCCAGACCTTTGAACCGGAGATGCTGGTGAATCCCTTTGAAACGGATCTGGGAGAAGCCGTCCGCAGTATGACGGATGGTCGCGGCGCGGATATTGTCATTTGCGCCAACCCGGTGCCGGCCACGCAAACGCAGGCTGTCGAAATTGTCCGCAAGCGCGGAAAGATCATGCTGTTCGGTGGATTGCCGAAAGAAAATCATATGGCTTCGCTGGACGCCAACCGCATTCATTACAGCGAGATTGAAGTGATGGGTTCGTTCTCATACCACCCGACTTACCACGCAGCCGCGTTGGATGCTTTGCGGCGCGGGATCATTCCGGCTTCAAAATTGATCACTGCCAAATTTTCTTTGGATGAAGTCGACAAGGGTTTCGAATCGGCGGCAGGCGGCGAGGCGTTGAAAGTCATTATTAAGCCCTAGGAGATTTATTGTTATGATCGGATTGAATGATGAATTGAAGTTGCGTCAAGAACAGGGGAATCCTGTCCGAATTGGTTTGATTGGCGCCGGCCAGATGGGAACGGATATCGTGGCCGAAACCAGTATGATGAAAGGCCTTGAGATCAGCGTCATCGCTGATGTCAATCTCGAGCGCGCTAAAGATGCCTACAAAATCGCCAGGATCGACGAAGAGGTTGTAATTGCCGAAACTGCGGCGGATGCGGACCAGGCCATTCTGGCTGGCAAACGCGTGGCGGTGGGCGATTTCCGCATTCTGACCGATATCAAGCACATCGACGTGATCATCGAAGCGACGGGTGTCCCGGAAATCGGCACGCGCGCAGCTTTGCGCAGCGTTCGCAATGGGCACGACCTGGCGATGATGAACGTCGAAACGGATATCACTGTTGGACCTTTGCTGCGCTGGTACACCGAAAGAAAAGGCCACATCTACGCTTTGGCGGCGGGCGATGAACCGGCGGCCTGTAAAGAATTGTACGATTTCGCCGACGCGATCGGTTTTACGGTTGTCGCGGCGGGAAAAGGCAAGAACAATCCCCTGGATCGGCATGGTACCCCTGAAGATCCGGATATTAAAAAGGAAGCAGCCCGGCGCGGATTGAGCCCGAATATGTTGATCGAGTTCATCGATGGCTCGAAAACCATGATCGAAATGGCAGCGGTTTCCAATGCCACCGGATTGGTTCCTGATGTGCGCGGGATGCACGGTCCTGAAACCGACCGGGATCACTTGAATCAAACATTTGCTCTCAAGGAAGATGACGGTGTTTTAAATAAGATGGGCGTGGTGGATTTTGGCGTCGGCCGTGTGGCCCCCGGCGTATTCCTGATTGTGCGCACCGATCATCCCCGTTTACGGGAAGCCATGATCCTGCGCGATATGGGCAACGGCCCATACTACACCCTGTTTCGGCCTTTCCATTTGTGCAGCATTGAAGTTCCATTGACTTGCGCCATGATCGCGCTGCGCAAAAAGTCCAACATGGTGCCGATGAACCGCCTGGTATCGGAAGTTTTCGCAGTTGCCAAGAAAGATCTGAAAAAGGGCGAGGTCCTGGATATGATCGGCGGGGTTTCATACTACAGCCTGATCGATACTTACGAGACTTCCCGAAAAGAGAATCTGCTCCCGATCGGGTTGGCCAAAGGCGCGAAGGTGATCCGCGATATTCCGATGGACGCACCCATCACTATGGAGGATGTTGAGGTCTACCCCTCGACTGTATTTGCCTTGTGGAAATTGCAGAACCAATGGATGTCCGGGGAACTGGACGAACCGGAAGTTTTTAAACAAATTGAAGCCATCGAGTGTTAGCTTAAAAAGGTGAACCTATGGCATTGATTGGTTTGGATATCGGCACTACCGGCAGCAAAGCGCACGTTTTCGATAACGACCTGAACCTGATGGCCAGCGCATCCCGCGAGTACCCGGTGGATATTCCCCACCCACAATGGGCGGAACAGGATGCGGAAAAAGTTTGGGTTCTGGCCAGGGAAAGCCTGCGCGAGGCGATTCAAAAAGCCGGCATTCGTGCCGCCGACGCGATCAGCTTTTCCGTGCAAGGGGAGGCGGTTGCGCCGGTTGACCGAGACGGCAACGCATTGCGCCCCATGATCCTTGGAATGGATACCCGCACCGCATCCCAGAATGATTGGCTCAAAAAAGAATTCGGGTCGCGGGAACTCTTCAACATGACTGGCATGCCGGTCAACGTCAACAACACACTGCCGAAAATGATCTGGTTGAAAGAAAATGAACCAGAGATATGGGAAAAAGCCCACCGGTTTCTCCTTTATGAAGATTTCATCATCAATAAAATGACCGGAAAGGCGCTGATCAGCAAGTGCCTGGCTTCGCGCACCCAATTGTTTGACATTAATAAAGATCAATGGTCAACCGAAATTCTGAAAAAGATCGACCTGGACGTATCGCGCCTGGCGGAAGTGCGGCAATCCGGAACGAGCGCGGGTTTGATGCGGCGGGAAATCTGCGACGAAATCGGATTGTCCAACCAGCCGTTGGTGGCTGTCGGCGGCCATGACCAGGCTTGCGGCGCGCTGGGTTCAGGATTGACCAAACCCGGCCTGGCAATGGTTTCCACCGGTACGGCTGAAGTGGTCGAAGTGGCGCTCGATACGGCCAACCTGAATGACCGCTTGTATGAAGGCAATATGTCCGTGTATTTGCATACCTTCCCGGGCTTATATGTGGTTATGACCCTCAACCAAAGCGGCGGTTTCGTTTTGCGCTGGTATCGCGATACGTTTTGTGAAATCGAACAGCAGCGCGCCGGGCAAACCGGCGGTGATGCCTATGACCTGGTGCTGCAGGCGGCCGGCCCCGGCCCTTCTCCTGTAATGCTTTTACCGCATTTCGCCGGTTCGGGAACTCCGACCTTTGACATTCAATCCAAGGGGGCTTTGGTGGGATTGACATTCGCCACCACCAAAGCGGACATCGCCAAAGCCATCATGGAAGGATTGACCATGGAGCTGCGCCTCAACCTAGAGGTCTTGCAGCAAGGCGGAATCCGGATTGACGAATTGCGCGCGATCGGCGGCGGCGCCAAATCCGAGCTATGGCTGCAAATGAAAGCCGATATCACCGGTATCCCGGTTGCAGTTCCGCAGGTCACGGAAGCGGCCGGCATGGGCGCGGCCATCCTGGCGGGGGTAGCCGCGGGTGTGTTCAAAAACCCCGCCTCGGCTATCGACAAACATCTGAAAATTAAAAATGTTTATCAACCCAAACCGGAATCGCAAAAACTATATGAAGAGCGTTATGAACTCTACAGGAGCCTTTATCCTGCAATTAAAGATATAAACCACAAATTATAAAAAGAGGTGAATAGATGAAAAAAATGACATTGGCTGTAATTTATGGTAACCGGGATTTCTTCCCGGATGCGCTGGTACTGGAAGCGCGCAAGGATATTGACGAACTCTTCAAAGAGTTCGAAGTTGAAATGGTTGTGCTGCCTGCCGGCGCAACCAAGAATGGCTCGGTGGAAACCTGGGCACATTCCAAGGAATGCGCCGAACTTTTCAAGAAACATCGCGAGGAAATCGATGGTGTGCTGGTATGCATGCCCAATTTCTCCGACGAGAAGGGCGTCGTGGATACTCTAAAACTCTCCGGGTTGAATGTACCGATTCTGGTGCAGGCATACCCGGACGATCCTGTGACGCTTCCGATCGAACGCCGCCGCGACAGTTTCTGCGGAAAGATCTCGGTCTGCAATAACCTGCGCCAGTATGGATTCAAATATACGTTGACCAGTGAACATACCTCGCACCCAAAATCAGAGAGTTTTAAAAAAGATTTCGCCAACTTCCTGGGAACCTGCCGGGTGGTCAACGGATTGCGCAAGATGCGCGTCGGCGCGGTTGGCGCCCGGCCGCTGGCTTTCAACACTGTCCGATTTAGCGAAAAACTACTGGAAAAATCTGGCATCAGCGTGAAAACGATTGACCTTTCCGAATTGATCGGGCAGGCAGGACGCATGACGGATGATAAAAAGGAAGTCAAGGCCAAGCTGGATGAGATCAAGAACTACATTCCGACTTCCGGCATCCCTTCGGAACCGTTGGTTCGCATGGCCAAATTCGCGGTGGCATTGGAAGCCTGGATGGATTTTCAGGATATCACCGCGACTGCGCTGCAATGCTGGGATTCCATCCAGATGAACCTGGGGATCAATCCCTGCACGTTGATGAGCATGATGAGCGATAAGTTGATGCCCTCGGCCTGCGAAGTGGATGTGACCGGCGCGGTTTCCATGTACGCGCTCACCCTGGCTGCCCAGAGACCGGCGGCGTTGATGGACTGGAACAACAATTACGCTGACGAGAGCGATAAGTGCGTTTTCTTCCATTGCGGCAACTGGCCAAAATCCTTATTTGAAGATTTCAGCATGCGCAACGCGGAAATTCTGGCTACAACGCTCGGCGAAGAAAACACCTACGGCGCGATCAACGGCCGCGTTCCGGCCGGCCCCATGAGTTTTGCCCGCGTGACCACCGATGACGTCAATGGCATCATCCGTACCTACACCGGCGACGGCGTATTCACCGATGATAAACTGGATACTTTCGGCAGCCGCGCCGTGGTGGAGGTGCCCGGGTTGCAGGACTTGATGAAGCATATCTGCCGCAACGGCTTCGAGCACCATGCCGCCTTCACCAATGCGCACGCGGCTGAGGTGATCAACGAAGCGTTCAGCAACTATATGGGTTGGGAAACCTACTACCATAAAGGTTAATAGCAAATGGACCACACGAGTGTACGTTTTTTTCTGAAAGAACGTGACTTTCACGAGAATAAGGAAAAGATCCTTGAAAATCAGGATTTGACAGTCTCCGCTTTCCGATATTCTTCCGGTGTGGCTGCTTTGGAAATAAAAAACCGCAAAGGCAGTTTGATCAGTCTGCCTTTCCAGGGTCAACAAATATGGGACGCCGCCTTTAATGGGCGGCGTCTGACTATGCATTCCCCGGTGATCGAACCGCAGCCAACCCGTGAATTTTTGATGAATATGGGAGCATTTCTTTTTCATTGCGGCATGACGGCCATGGGGTCGCCGGGCCCGGACGACAAGCATGTGCTGCATGGTGAATTGGTCAACGCGCCATTCAAACAGGTGTACATCGACGCAGGGAAAGATGAACACGGCAATTTTGTGGGTATTGGCGGTACTTACGAGCACGCCGCTGCTTTCGGCGCGCATTACCTGGCCCAACCTTGCGTACGATTATACGAAGATGAAACCCTTATGCATGTATCCATGCGGCTGAAAAACCTCAATCGCACTCCGATGGAATATATGTACCTCGCGCATATCAATTTCCTGCCGGTGGATTTCGGTAAGTTTGTGTATTCCGCCGATCCGGCGAAGGGCAACGTGCGCGTTCGCGAAAACCTGCCGCCTTCCATGCAGCCATCGCCGCAACTGGTTCAATACGTAAAAGAACTGGTCGATTATCCGGAGAAACACCACGTTCTGGATCCGCATCTGCCTTATGACCCGGAGATCGTTTTTTTGATCGATTACCAGGCGGATGAAGCGGGCTGGGCGCATGCGCTGCATATTCATCCGGATGGCTCGGCGGATTACGTAAGCCACAAACCGGCTCAACTGGATACTGGCATCCGCTGGATTTGCCGAACTCCCAATCAGGAAGCCTTGGGCATGGAAGCCGGAACCGCCGGCCCCGAGGGATATACCGCTGAAAAGAAAAAAGGCAAGGTCAAAGTTTTGCCCGCAGGCGGGGAATTTTTCTGCGAATACCTCGCGGGCATGCTCAGCGCCGATCGGGTGCCGGAGTTGGAAACAAAGATCACCAAAATATTGGGTAAAGAATAGAAAATGGAAAAACCTGAAGCGGAAGTCCTGCAGGATGCGGCTTTGAAACGCCAAAGCGTGCGTAAATTCCTGGATGAGAAAAACCTGGATGGCGTGATGATCACCACCCGCGAGCACTTTGCCTGGATTACCAGCGGAGGCGACAGCCATGTGGTATACAACTCGAATCTGGGCTTCGGCACAATCGTGATCACCAGGGAGAAAGCATACCTCGTAGCCCATTCCATGGATGCCGAACGGCTCCTGATTGAGCAAATGGACGGCCAGGATTACGAACTGGTGGTTTTGCGCTGGTACGAAGGCGATATCCGCGAAAAAGCAAGATTGCTGGCGGGGGATAAGGTCGGATCGGATACCGATTTTCCCGGAACAATCAATATCTACGGCGATCTGGTGGATTTGCATTACCCCATGACGGATTTGGAAGTCAAGCGGGTTCGGGAACTGGCCAAGGACACCGATGCGCTTTACAGCCGTTTTATCGAGACGATCAAACCCGGGGAAACCGAAACATCCATCGCCGCCCGATTCCACGCCGCCCACCTGGAAGCGGGGATGGAGGCTGATGTGATCATCGTGGGCAGCGATGAGCGTTGTTTCCGCTACCGCCACCCGATTGCCACCTCCAAAAAACTGGATAAATATTTGATGCTGCATTCAGCCGCCCGGCGTTGGGGGCTGCATTGCAACCTGACCCGCTACATTCATTTCGGAACGCCTGCGGAGAACATTCGCAGGATTTACGATGCTGCCGCCGCCGTGGAGGCGCGTGTCTTTCAGGCGCTGAAACCGGGCGTCCATTTTGCGGATATATTGAAATGGCAGCGCCAATGGTACGCAGAACAAGGTTATCCGGAGGAATGGAAAAATCATTTTCAGGGCGGGCCGACCGGCTACATCACCGTGGATGGCGGGCGCTGCCTGACGGATAAGGTTGTACAGATCAACCAACCTTATGAGTGGTTCATCACGATTGCCGGGACCAAGATGGGCGAGCTGTCCCTGATGACCGCTGCCGGTTTGGAAATTTCGTCATTCTTGCATTCAAAATGGCCGGGTATGGATGTGGAAACCGCTGCCGGGGCCATCACTGTGCCGGATTTGCAGATAGTATGATCCTTCCTTAGCAACATACTCAAGATAAACCTCGTTCGAAGAAAATGATCGGCACTCGTTCTGTAATGAAGCGGGTGCCGATATAATTAGCCAACCGAAATATCGTAAAAGTAATCCTGTAGTATAAAAAACATTTGCAAATGTCATTGACAAATGTCAATATGATATTAGAATAGTTTATATCAACTTTCAATTGGAGAAATTATGAAACCGATTAGTGAACGATTGACAATGCCTGAATTGATCATTTACGTTGCCAAATTCTTGTTTGACCGCGATTTAACCGACATTGCCGGTGGAAATATCAGCGCCCGCGATGGCGACACGATTTACATGACCCCAACCCTGGCCGGCAACCAATGGCATTGGGATTTCGACACAGATGACGTGGTGGTGGGTTCTCTATCCAAAATTGACGAGATGAAAAAACACCCCCGTTTTTCCCGCGAAGGCCTTTCGCACCTTGCCATCTACCAGGCTTATCCGTTTGTCGGCGCCGTAATTCACGCGCACCCGAAATATATCCTGCCTTTCACCGCTCAATCCAAGCCGATCCCACCGGTTTTGAATTCCTCCAAGGGTTTCGGTACGCTTCAATATCACAATGAAGCGCCGGCCTATTCCCAGGAACAAGCCGATTCGATCGTCGGTGTTCTCAAAGGGCAGGAAGACCGCATGAAAACCAAAGCTGCCGCCGTTCTGATGCCCCGCCATGGCGTGATCCTGGCCAGCCCGGATCTGATCACCTGTTTGGATTGCCTGCAGCGCATGAACACCAATGCGTTCGCGGTCATGGCCCAGAAATGGATTGATTAACGGGAAGGGAAGTCTGAAGAATGATCCTTACCGTTTGCCCCAACACCGCAGTCGACAAAATATTTCGCATCAAGGAATGGACGCCCGGTATTCCCATGCGGACTAATCAATGGGCCGTGTGCGTCGGCGGAAAGGGCTTGAATTCATCGGTGGTTTTAAGCCAATTAGGGGTTGAAACCGTCGGTTTGGGTTTCTTTGCCGGAAAAACAGGCGAAGAATTGGTTGAAATCCTCAAAGAATATGGAATCATCCCCGAACCCGTATGGGTGGGCGGCACCAACCGTATTGCCCATATCATTGCTGAAGAGAAAACCCAAATCCATAGTCACGTGATCGTCGGCGAAGTGGAAGTAAATGAATTGCAAAAGCGCGAATTTGTCCAAAAATTCTCGAATTGGGTCCCCAAAGCCCAATGGGTAATTTTTGCGGGATCGCTGCCCCCGACTGTTAATAACGACTTCTACATCGAACTGATCGAAATTGCCAAAAAAGCGGGGGTGCCCAGCCTGATCGATTCGCAAAAAGAATATATTATCGAAGCGATTAAAGCCAGGCCGGATATTGTTAAGCTGAACCGTGAAGAGTTCGAGTGGACTTTCAATCGCAAGGTTGGCGATTTGGACGATTTGATCAGGCAAGCGCGTGAAATTAAAGTAGAAAAAGAGATCAAATCATTTGTCATCACCATGGCGAAAGACGGAATGCTGGCATTCACCCCCGAAGGTGATTACCTGACGAAATCGCCTATCCAAAAACCTGTCAATGCGGCAGGGGCCGGCGATTCAGTTTCATCGGCTCTTGCCTGGCGGTTCTCGCTCGAAGAAAAATGGGAAACCGCCCTGCGCTGGGCAGGGGCGGTCAGCGCTGCCACCGTTTTGACTGAACGCACGGGGGATGTTGTCATGGATGACGTCAATCGAATTATCACGGATGTAACCGTAACCCGGCTGTAGCATCGCTTTGCAGCAGGGACGATGAAAACGGAGCAAAAATGAAAATAAAAAAGATCTATGAGCTTTCTCATCGCATCGACCCTGAAAAGGAAGAGTACCACATGGAAGTGGACAGCCGCCAGGTTGAGGGATGGCCGCAATTTGCCAAATACCCGCGCCTGCCGGAAGCGCAATACCTGATCTCTGAAGTAATTTTATGCACCCACGTGGGTACACACGTCGAAATGCCTTTCCATCACGATAAACAAGGAAAGGATACCGGGGATTTTCCTGTGGAAAACCTGGTGGGCGAAACGGTGACGCTGGATATTTCCGGATTTGGTAATAACGAGGAAATCTCCAAATCAGACCTGATCAAGATCGCGGGTGATCAGATTAAACCGGGTGATATCGTATTCTTCTACACCGGTTTGGATAAAAATTATTATACGGACAAGCAGCATAACCGGCCATATTTCGCGACGGACGCTATTGGCTGGTTGATCGATGAGGCTAAGATCAAATTGATGGGTGTGGATACTTCCGGGCATGAGATCCGCCACAAGGATAGCACGCCGGTTGTCGGCCAACCCAACCATGAATTGCTGCTGGGTTCGGGCATTCCCCTGATTGAATACCTGACCAACCTGAAACCGATTCTTGGAAAACGGGTTTGGACTTTCACGCTGCCGGTTCGCATTATGGGTGTGGAGTCTTTCCCGGCGCGGGTGATCGGCGTCGATTGGGAGGAAGCATGACCATTCGCAAACCTGAGGATGTGATCGAGGCTTTCAATTTTGAGGGTTTCGATGCAGCTTTATTGAAAACGCTTTATTTACGCATGGTGCGCGCCAGGGAGTTTGAAGAAAAACTCTATTACCTGTTTCTGACCATTAAAATGCCGGGAACCATGCACCAGGCGACCGGGCAGGAAGCCGTCGCGGTGGGCGTTGCCAGCGCGTTGAATGCCGATGATTATGTAACCAGCACGCACCGCGGGCATGCCCATTGCATTGCCAAGGACGTCTCCCTAAATTCCATGATGGCCGAGATGTTCGCGAAGCGCAACGGCGCATGCAAGGGCATGGGTGGTTCGATGCATTTATGCGACTTCAGCAAGGGCATGCTGGGCGCGTTCGGCATTGTCGGCGCGGGCATCCCGATTGCCACAGGCGCGGCGTTATCATCCATCGTGCGCGGTACCAGGCAGGTGGCAGTCAGTTTCTTCGGCGATGGCGCCATCAATGAAGGCGTGTTCCATGAATCCCTGAACATGGCTTCCTTATGGAAATTACCGGTAATTTACGTGGTTGAAAATAACCAATATGCTTTATCCATGCCAAACGAGCTTGAATCGGCCGTGACAGCTTTATCGTCCAGGGGCTGCAGCTACAATGTCCCCGGCCGAACGGTCGACGGGAATAACGTGCTGGCGGTTTACAACGCCGCGCGGCAGGCAGTGGAGGATGCAAGAAATGGCAAGGGACCTTTCCTTCTGGAATGTGTAACTTACCGGGTTCGCGGGCATGCCCGCTTCGAGCAGCCCAATTACCGGCCCAAAGAGGAGGAGGAGCTCTGGAAACAGTACGACCCGATCCTGCGTTTCAAACAGGCAGCCACGTCCGCAGGTATTCTTTCGGACTCGGATCTTGAGGCAATCGACCAGCAAGTCGAAAAAGAAATTGAAGACTCGATCGCGTTTGCCCAGGCAGGCGAAGACGTGGGCACTTTGGATTACAAACAATTCATTTTCAGCGGCCAGATGGAAGGCGG
>CALGUJ010000387.1 GCA_937902055.1 uncultured Pelolinea sp. | reverse complement strand
ACCTTTTCCAGGTCCCAGTTTTCTTCGGAGATATATGTCCCCGAGTTGGAACGATCAAGAATTTCCAGATAATCCATCGAAAGGTGTCCTCTTAATTGAGCATCAGGCTGCGCGCCAGTTGCAGCGCCTGCACGGCGTTGGGGGCGCTGCCATCCGCGCCGATGCGGGCGGCGTACTCCGGCGTGACGGATGCCCCACCCACCATCACCTTGAAGCGCCGGCGTTCGCCCATGGCTTCCAGCGTTTGGATCAGGTCGCCCATGAAGGGCATGGAGGTGGTCAGCATGGCCGAGCAGCCGATGATGTCCGCGCCCGCATCCAGCGCGCTGGAGATGATGCGTTTGATGGGCACGTCCACGCCCAGGTCGATCACCTCGAACCCGCCGGTGGTCAGCAGGGTGGAGACGATGTTCTTGCCGATGTCGTGGATATCCGACTGGATGGTCGCCAGTACCACCAGCCCCTGCTGGCCGCCGCCGGCACCGCCTTCCCCTCCCAGTCGTTTCAACTCGGGGGTGATGACCGCCATGGCGGCCTTCAGGGCGCGCGCGCTGAACATCAATTGCGGCAGGAAAACTTCGCCGGCTTCGAATTGCTGACCGACGACGTCCGCCCCGTGCATCAGCCCGTCGTTGAGGATGCTTTGCGCGTCCAACCCGGCAGCCAGTGCTTCGCGCGCGGCGGCTTCCGAGGCTTCCGCGTTGCCGGAGATGAGGGCATTCTGGATGGCGTTAAGAATTTCATTAACCAAGATGAATTACCTGACAAAAACACCTTTCAATAATAGTAATCAGCCGAATTCATTATAACAATTCGGCTGTGAAATTCGATTCCCCTGTTTGATATATTATTAAAAACGGATCGTAATCGGCACGAACAGCGAGACGAGCAGGCACACAAGCAATATAATGCCCAGGAGGATCAGCAGGATCACCCACCAACGGATTTTTCTCCGGGTGGGTTGGCTTTGCGCAGCTTCCGGTTCTTGATAAGCGGAAGTCTTCTGGCTCAGCCTGCCGCGCAGCGCTTCTTTCGCATTTTGCGGTATTTCCTCCATTGCGAGTTCGGGAAGGGCTTCCAGCTTGTCGCCTGCCATGAATGCCGCTCCGCAATCTTTACAGAATTTTGCGCTCGCATCCTGCAAATTACCGCAGGCCGGGCAGGGGATGCTTGGGATCTCCTGTGTGTCGAGATCCAACGCCTGATACAGCAATTTGGGCTCTTGCGCGCAGGTTTTGAGTATTTCAATCAATCCCTGCGGCGACCGTTTGAGCCAGTGGACGCTCTCTTCACCGGTTCGGTAAGCCATTCCGATCAGCGCGTTTTGGCCCTCGAAAAAGATCAGCTTTTGTGTTTCGATATGGATGGCGTTTACCCTTTGCGCGCTCAACAGATTCAATGCCAATAGCGGTTGGCCGACCTGCCTGGCGATCTCCCCCGCGTCACCGGCGGGCAGATACCGATCGCCCTTCTTCAACAACAACCCATGTTTGACTAACCAACCCAGACTGCCTTCTATGTTTGCTTTTTCCTCGGGTTGGTTCTCGGTCAGTGTGGATAACGTATTCAGCCATAGCCAGGCGGATGAATTGTCGAATTCCTCCAGCGCCTGTATGATTTCAGCGGCGCTGATGCTACCGCTGGTTTTGACTCCCACCCGGTTTTGGCGCGACAGATCCAACAAACATGCCAGCGTCCAGGCATGTTCCAATGAAAATTCCATTGTAAAAACGCTCTTGAGGCTTTTCTTAATGGAGAAATAGGGTTCAATCTCGGCGATCAACTCTGGGAAAGCCGCGTCGCCGGTAATTGCGAGACGATCCCCGGACGCGCGCAGGCTGGTCGGAGGTCTTGTTGAATCATTGAAATAGACGGAAAAGCTGCTTTCTTTTTCATCATTTAGAATATCAAACCGGAATTCCTGGACGGGGTTCAGTAAAGCCTGCAGCAGTCCTTCAAAGGCTGGTTCGACATTTCCGGAAGACGTTAGCAACCCTATTTTCTTTAACGTTTGCAGCGTTTTTTGGGTTGAAGGTTTCCCGTTGAACTCATCCAAAGGAGAAAGCGCTCCGCGCTCGCCCGAAAGCAAGCCGGCTGCGGCGGTGAACAGCTCAGATTCGATCGTCTGATATTGTTGTCTATCCATTTTTGCACCCAACCATCGCGTTATTTTTCCAACTCTTTGAGTTGGTTTAAAACCCGGGTGTGTTCCCGCCCGGTTTTTAACAAATTCTGCTTTAAAGAATTTATGTAATTTTTCAAAGCAGCCTGGCACTCTTTGCCTTGCACCAGGATATCCACATCCTTTTTATTATCCAGATCGAACAACATCTTGTCGATATCCACACCGGTTGCGCCTTTGAAACCTTCACCTACAAACTTCCCGACCGGGCCTTTGATGATTTCCCTGACTTCAAAGGCCTTTTTTACCAATACCTTAAGACGGTTGGTGGTATTTCTGCGGATCAGTTTCAGGAGCTGGTTTTCGCGCTTATCGATTTCGCGTTTGATCTCGTTCCATTTGGCGTCCAGTTTGATAGCTTTTTCACGCAGCTCAGCGCGTTCCTGCGAGATTGGTTTGGTTTTTTTGGATATTTCCCCACTGCTTTCCTTTGAAAATGACTTTCTTGAGTCAGTTGAAATATCTCGCTCGATGCCGGTTTTGGGTTTGGCGCTGCCGGAGATCAATTTTTTCCCGATCACAATTGCGCTCGTCCCGATGGAGATCACCCCCACCCCGACCAGGATGATTTTGATCAAATCCTTCAGGGAAGTACCGGGGGTTGATTTCTGCGAGTCCGGCTGCGGCAGCGATGCCTGCGGCGGCGACTGGGG
>CALGUJ010000386.1 GCA_937902055.1 uncultured Pelolinea sp. | reverse complement strand
GAGATATCCACTCGTGACTGGAGTTCAGACGTGTGCTCTTCCGATCTTCTATTTATACAACCATTATCTATCCGACAACTCGGAATGGGTGGAATTTTTACTCGGATGGTAGCTTCTTTAATCCGTATTAAAAATAAAAACCGTACCTGATTGAACGGCAGGTACGGTTTTAAATTCCTGGTGGTTATTCTTACACGCCGGGAAGTTCGGGTTTTTCTTCCTCGGAAGATTCAACGGGAGCCGCGGTCGCCCTCTTCACGCGCAGATGATTGAAAACCAGCAGCGCCGCGCCCAAAACCGCCACCGCCGCCATCACCATTTGGTTGATATTGATGCTTCCGACGTACGATGCATCCAGACGTAGAAATTCCAACCCAAAACGCCCGATTGCATATACGATCATATAGATGTAAAGCAGATCTCCCGGAAGCAATTTTTCCTCTTTTGTCCGCCCGATGGTGAGCAGCAGGAAGAAGTTGAACAGGTTCCAGATCGATTCATACAGGAACATGGGGTGAAAAGTCGAAAAGCCCTCATAACCGGGTAATCTGTGTGCCAGGTCGATAGTGATTCCCCACGGCAGATTGGTCGGAGGCCCGTACAACTCCTGATTGAAGAAATTTCCCCAACGGCCGATAGCTTGCGCCAGCGCTACACCGGGAATGATGATATCCGCCCAGGTGAGGAATTTCAATCCTTTGCGCTTGGTGTAGATGAATAACGCTGCAATACCACCGATGATCGCGCCCGGAATGCCCAAACCGCCATTGCGCGTATTGAGAATCTCGAGCGGATGGCTGAAATAATACTCCGGCCCCACTCCCATCGACTGGGAGGGTGTGAACACGTGCCAGAGGCGGGCTCCGACAATACCCAAGATCAGCAGCCAGGGAACCATATCCCAAACGATCTCGCTATCCAGTTCGCGCCGTTTTGATTCGACAACGGCAATCCACACTGCCGCCAGGACCCCTATCATAATAATGATGCCGTAAAAATAGATCTTCAATGGGCCGATCGTAAATCCATCAGGCATTTTTTATTCCTTTCTTTGATCGACAAGAATATCGGGTAATTCTAATGCAATTCTTTCCAGGTAAACCAGACTCGTTGAATCACAGTCACATAAGTAAGGATCGCCAGGATCCAAAGGCCGACGATGGGCTGCATGAAAACCAGGCTCAACGAAGTCACCAGGTAGCGCTCCACTCGCGTCAGGATTCCCAACTTCGGATCGCAGCCCAGCGATTGAGCTCTGGCTCTAACGTAAGATACCAGCAGGCTGCCAGTCAGCGCGGCGAAAACCAGGATAACCCCGTGGAACTGGTTCTGATCAAGAAAATGGATCAACAAGCCTGCCATGATCGCGATTTCCGACGCACGGTCGGCCAGCGAATCCAGCAGCGCGCCGAACGGTTTGGGTTTGCCAGACAAACGGGCTAAGGAACCGTCCAAAGCGTCCAACGGGCCGATGAGCAGCACCAACCAGCCGCCGAGACGCATTTCTCCGATAGCCAAAAAATACCCCGCCAGGCAGTTGCCTGCCATGCCAATGATCGTAACGGCGTCGGCTGTCAGCCCGATTTTTAAAAAGAATCCGCCGATCGAATTTAAAAGATCTCCAAAGATAGCGCGTAGTTTGTCGGTCAACGTCATGATTTCATCGATTCCGCTTGTAATAATTTTTAAAACTCAGCCGCACCCTCATCCGGTGGCTGCTCGGTAAGCACTTCGCGTTCACGCCCGCCGGATTCCGCCGGCCCCACAATCCCTCGCGCTTCCAATTCATCCATCAGATGCGCGGCTCGCGGGAAACCGATGCGCATCTTGCGCTGCAGCCAGGATGTCGATACGTGCGATTCCTGACGCACCACTTTAATGGCTTGTTCGATCAGCTTGTCTGATCCCTCGCTGAGCGTGGGCACCAGGTTTTCCCAGGGTGCTTCCTCTTCTTTCGTTGATGTTTCTTCCCGAACGGCATTCTGCCAGTAGCCAATGATGTTTTCAATTTCGCGGTCATCGATCAGAACCGCCTGGGCGCGCTTCAGACCGGCCGATTCGGGATCGAGGAAGAGCAAATCGCCCCGCCCCATCAACGTCTCCGCTCCGTTTGCGTCCAGGATGACCCGTGAATCGACCGCGGAAGCCATCATGAAAGAAATTCTCGCCGGGAAATTGGCTTTGATCAAA
>CALGUJ010000385.1 GCA_937902055.1 uncultured Pelolinea sp. | reverse complement strand
ATTCCTATCTGGATTTTACCGGTGTCAGCACCCTGGTCGGCGCCGCATTCATCAATGGTTTCGGATCAGTCAGCTTGACCTTGATCATCCAATTCATCCTCTCGCAGGTGACCGGAAAAGTGACTGCGCTGCAATTAATGGACCTGGCACGGCCGGATCACCCGCTGCTGCAGGAATTGCTGCTCAACGCCCCCGGCTCTTACCAGCACAGCTTGCAGGTTTCCAACCTGGCTGAGCAGGCCGCCAAAATGATCAACTGCGACGCGCTTCTGACCCGGGTTGGAGCGCTGTATCACGACGTCGGGAAACTGAAAAATCCGCTGTTCTTTATCGAAAACCAACCGGTGAACCAGATCAACACGCATGACAAAGTAAACCCGGTGCTGGCGTCCAAAACCATCGTCAAGCACGTTGAAGACGGTCTGCAATTAGCCCAGCAATATAATCTTCCACCACAAATTCAGGCATTTATCCGCGAACATCACGCCACTTCACTGACCCGCTATCAATACAATATGGCCGTCAAAAAAGCCGGGGCGGAAGATAAAGTGGATGCTGCGGCTTTCCGCTATCCCGGACCCAATCCGGCTTCAAAAGAAACAGCTTTGTTAATGATGGCCGACGGCTGCGAAGCGCGTGTACGCGCTGAATCCCCCAAAAGCGTTGAAGAGATTTCGCAAATCGTCGACTCTGCCATCGAGCTTTACCTGAACCGTGGTTTCTTATCCCAAACCGACTTAACCTTGAACGACTTACGCCTGGTTAAACAGTCTTTTGTGAAGACTCTGAAAAACACCTATCATCAGCGTATAAAATATCCGGAAAATCCCATTGAAAGTGAAAAAACCGATAAATCCCGGGAATGATTCAGCGATGGTAACTTTTCAAATTAAACAAGAATTTCAAACGGATTTTTTGGAAGAAAACCTGCATGCCTGGGTAAAGAAGACATTTGAATACCTGGACGTGGATCAATGCGACCTTACGATCGTTATCGGCGGCAACACTGAGATTCACCAGCTCAACCGTAAATACCGTCACATCGATGCGCCCACGGACGTGCTCTCATTTGCTTACGACATACGCGACCCTGAAACCAACGCCCGTTACCTGGGCGATATCGTCATTTCCGGCGAGAAAGTGTTCGAACAAGCGCAGGCAGCCGGTCACAGCCATCAAATGGAATGCTGTATCTTGATCGTGCATGGGATCCTGCACCTGCTGGGTTATGACCACGAAGAAGAAACTGATGAAGCAGTGATGTTCCCGCTGCAAGAAAAAATCGTCAAGGCAGTATTTGAAGATGCAAAACCATAAAAACCAGGGTTTCCGCGCCGCCTTCAAGAATGCTTTCCTGGGGTTTCATTACGCACTATCGACTGAAAAAAACCTAAAGCGCCATTTTGCGGCCGGAATACTGGCCATTACTGCCGGTTTGGTTCTGCAAATTTCACTTATGGAATGGTGCATTATTTTGTTGACGATCAACACCGTGATCGTTGCAGAGTTGTTGAACACCGCGCTGGAATATACAGTCGATATCGCCAGCCCGGAAAAACGCGAGATGGCGCGGCGCGCCAAAGACGTCAGCGCCGCGGCGGTGCTGGTCACAGCCACCTGCTCCGTGATCGTCGGCTTGCTGATCTTTCTGCCTAAAATTCTCCCCCTGATCGGTTTTTAGGGTTATTGCTTACAGATATTCCCGCAAATTATGCTCAACCGCGTAAGCCGCCGCCTCAGCGCGATTGCTGACGCCTAACTTGGAGAGGATACTGCTGACGTAATTACGGACGGTGCCCTCCCCCAAATACAGTGCCTGGGCGATCTCACGGTTGGTCTTGCCCTCGGAAACCAGTTTGAGCACCATTTTTTCCTGTTGGCTTAAATTCAGGAAAGAAGCGGCTTCTTCCTCTTTTACGGCTTTACGTACTTCCTGGAAAACCCTTTGGGTCACTGCCGGGTCAAGCGAGGCTTCGCCACGCGCAACTGCTTCAAGCGATTTGATCAGACCTTCGGAATCGATCTGCTTAAGAACGTAACCGGAAGCGCCGGCTTTGATAGCGGAAAACAACATTTCGTCTTCCGCGTATGAGGTCAACATCAGTACTTTTATATCGGGGTGCACGCGTTTGATTTCTTCGCAGGCTTCAATGCCGGATTTGCCTGGCAGGCGGATATCCATCAACACAATATCAGGGTTGTAGGTTTCCACCTGAGCTACCGCTTCTTTGGCGTTGCCGGCTTCACCGACCACCTCGTATTGGGAATATTGCTCGAGCAGGCTGCGCATCCCGATGCGGACGACTTCATGATCATCGACAATTACAATTCGAATTTTCAATAGAGTAACCCTTTCTGTTATCTATTTTATTCCAGTATCAATGAAACCGGGCAATGATCTGAACCAAGCACTTCTGAATGAACAACCACGTCTTTTATGCGTTCCATGATACCTTTGGTAACGAGATAGTAATCCAGGCGCCAGCCGATATCCTTGGCTCTCGCGCTGAAGCGGTAAGTCCACCAGGTATATTTGATTACATCCGGATAAATTCGGCGGAATGCGTCGATAAAACCATGTTCCAGATAGCGATCGATCCAGGCGCGCTCTTCCGGCAGGAATCCGGTATTTTTCTCGTTAGCTTTCGGATTTTTAAGATCAATTTCTTTGTGGGCTGTATTGAAATCGCCGGTGATGATGATCTCTTTGCCGGTCTTTTGCATGCGATCGCAAAGGTCAAGCAGATATGCGTAAAAATCCAGCTTGTACGGAACGCGTGCGTTTTCCTCCCCACCATTCGGAAAGTAGATATTGAATAGTTCAAAATCCGGAAAAACGCAGCGTATCACGCGCCCTTCATTATCGAACCGTTCTTCACCAAGCCCGAGAATGAATTCGGGGATGGCATTTCGATACAGAATCGCCGTTCCGCTGTATCCGGGGCGCTGGGCCGGATTAAAGATATATTGATACCCGATTTGGTTGATCGCTTCTACGTCGATCTGGTCCTCTTTGGCCTTGATCTCCTGCAAGCAAACAATTTCTGCTTGATTGCTTTGGATCCAATCCAAAAATTTTTTGCCGGTTGCCGCTCGAATGCCGTTGATGTTCCAGGTGGTAATTTTCATATTCTCTCATTATGGTAAACTTACTTGGTTAATTATATTGAAGTACTTTTCAAGAGCAATCTCAAAATATGGCGCTCAAAAGAACCCTAAGCATTATTATAGCTTTAATGTTTTTATTGACCTCAATAAAAACCGTTATCGGGCAGGATGAGCCGACCTCTCCCATTTATATCGTCCAATCAGGTGAAAATTTAACCGAAATTGCAGAAAGATTCGGTATCAGCGTGCAGGATTTGATCAACGCCAACAACATCACTGATTCCAATCTCATTTCCGCCGGCACGCAATTGGTCATTCCCGGAATCACCGGCATCAGCGGCGTGCTGACCACCACGCCGGTTGAATTCGGTGAAACCTACGCCACCATCTTGAGACGGTATCAGATCAGCGCGGATAATTTCCAAAAATTGAATGCAATAACCAGCCCGGCGGAGATATATATCGGATCTACTTTAATCCTCCCTCAAGAGGATGGAGAAAACGCATTCAACAGCTCGGTCGTTGTCCAGCAAGACGATTCGCTATTGGAGGCAGCGATCCGCAGCCGTCAAAATCCCTGGCAGCTTGCGCGAATCAACAAAGTTGCGGCTGCCCAGATACTGCCGAACGATGTTTTGTTTTATTATGCTTCCGAACAACAAGGCTTTCATTCCACGATTTCCGAACATATCTCTAAAGTCGAACTGGCACCGCTGCCGGCAGTCCAGGGCCACACTACTGATATCCGTATCTACACGGACCAGGCAGGCAGTATCAACGGTTCTTTGGGAGATTACCAACTGAATTTTTTCCGCGACGCCTCCGGACAATTCTATTACGCGCTGCAGGGGATCCATGCCATGGCGCAACCCGGTTTGCTGCCGCTCAAACTTTCCGGCCAATTTGAAAATGGCGACGCATTCTCCAGCGAGCAGATGATGCTGATGGAATCCGGAAATTACGCGAATGAAACGCTATCGGTTGAACAAACCACGATCGATCAGGCAACCATTGAGAATGAAAATGCTGTGATTGCTCAAATCCTGGCGCCGATCACTTCCGAGAAGTTGTGGTCTGGAATTTTCCGCTTTCCGGTGGATGGATCGCTTGATGACAATACCATGGGATTCTCCTCCTACTTCGGTAATCGACGTTCATACAATAACGGGCAATACAACGGTTTCCACGGCGGGCTTGATTTCCTGGTAGTCGTGATGAGTTTTAACGTGTATGCCCCGGCTCCCGGTACAGTTGTTTACGCCGGTAAAATGGACATTCGCGGGAACACAATATTCATCGACCATGGCCAGGGCATCTACACCGGTTACGCCCATTTGAAAGAAATTGACGTCAATGTGGGCGACCGAGTGGAAACAGGCCAATTGATCGGTTTGATTGGCGCTACCGGACGTGTAACCGGGCCGCACCTGCACTGGGATGTTTGGGTGAATGGGAATACCGTTGATCCATTTGATTGGGTGGATAATACTTATCCATAGCCTAATGTATAATAATAAAGTTTTGAAAGGAATTGTAATCATAGGTTTATGATCGCGCCTGCATTATTGAATGAAAATTATTGGACCGACTTTAAAGTTGAGCCGTCCGATATTGAGTTTATCTATAACTTGTTAATGGAAAAAGCCGAACCGCTGCCTTCCGCAGTTTTGTTGCGAGAGTTGGTCAATCATCGCATTGAAGCACAGAAAATCAGCCTGCAACAGAGAACCAAAGATAAAGGCGTTTATTACCTACCAAAAGATCAATTCGAAAAGGGCGATCACCTCTTATTCCCGGCGCTTGATTTGCACACGGGCAAGGTCACTACTGTCCGCGAAGGCTTCAATCCTGAATTTGAAAACCTCAAAGTGATCGAAGTCAAGATGGACTCGGGTGAAACCCGATCGTTTGCCAGCAACCTGGCGGAACATGCACTCAATACGGCATATGATTTTAATGAGGAAGACCCCAGCCAAAAACCCGATGCAATTCTGGCCGCGCACGGCGACTTGCTCAAATCACGGCTATCAGATGCCTTGAAATCGCACGACGATCTCGTCAAGATCGCCGGCAGTTGGTTCCCCCGTTCGCTGTTGGTGGATATCAGCGTTGGCCACCTGAACCTGGCTGAGGCTGTGCTTGAGGAAGCCAATGGTGGACCGATCGCTATTGGCGAATTAATGAAGCAAATCGAACTTGAATCCGATGTGGATGACAAGTTGCTTGAGTTTTCGTTCGATCTGGCCCTGCAGGATGACAAACGCTTCGACGAGGTGGGACCGGCCGGAGAGACGCTGTGGTTCCTGCACGACATGGAGCCGGATGATGTTAAAGAAACCCCGGTTTTTCTGAAATACTCCCCCAAGGATTATTCACACGAAGGTGTGCAGCAGTTTCTGGAAATGTTCGAAGGCAACCTGTATGATGAATGGGAAACCTGGGATTCACCGCACGTATCTGAAAAAGAAATTTCCATCAGCCTGATCTACCCTCACTGGCGTTCGGGAACGCTGCCGCTATCCAATTCGCTTAAACAATTATTCCCCACAGCGCACGAAGCGCCGCGCGTGAATTTTA
>CALGUJ010000384.1 GCA_937902055.1 uncultured Pelolinea sp. | reverse complement strand
CAGACGTGTGCTCTTCCGATCTCAGCAGCGTTCCGAATTGGCCTCCGGGAACCAATGCCGCCCTGACTTGTGTTAAATAATCGTAAGGATTGGGTAGATCCAAAAAGACCGCGTCCATATCCTTTTGGTCAAATCCCTCCTCGATATCGCGGTTGTAGAAAGTCACGTTGTCGGGCGCGCCAATTTTCGCGAGATTTTTCCGCGCCAGGTTGGTCATTTCTTCGCGCCGCTCGTAGCTGTAAACGTGCCCTTCTTTTCCAACCATTAAAGAAAGAATTTGTGTAAAACCGCCTGATCCTGTTCCGGCTTCTATCATGTTTGTGCCGAGGCCGATGTTCATCTTCATCAGGATGAATCCAATATCCTTCGGATACATGATCTGCGTGTTGCGCTTGGTGGTGGAAAGGATCTCATATATTCCCGGCTTTAGCAGATAGAAAGGGCTTCCTTTGTGGCTAAGGACCTCGCTTCCCCATTTCATTCCGATCAATTGATCGTGAGGGATAACGCCGCGATGCGTTTGAAACAATCCTCCCGGTTCGAGCCTGAAAATAAAATAATTGGTTTTGGTGGAAGCCAATGCTGCCAGTTCGCCCGCTTGCGCGGTTTCTTTTTCGTACGAATTATCCACAAAAAATTCCCGTAAAATATTATTCTTCCGGTTCTGTATTTTCTCCGGAAAGCCAGTAACCGAACAGACTGGTTAATGCGCTCACTGCGATGGCCGGAGCGTAATTGATCTGTCCATACGCCAAGATGGTCAATCCGAACCGTTGCGCCAACGAATTGCCTCCCCAAAAACCGATCCAGGCAAATACGATGCAAAAAACCAGCCGGACCAATTTCCCGCCGGCGATCAGGTGGATTAATGCCCCGACCAAACCGGCAATAATGCTTCCTAAAATGAGCGTTGGAAAAGTAACGTTAAACATAATTCATTCAGCCCTCGCGATCATACCGCCTCCCAAGACTTCATCCCCGCGGTAAAAAACCGCGAACTGCCCTGGGGTAATATCCCGCATTTTCTGCTCGAACTGTACAAGATAAGTGGATGATCCTTCTTTCTTGCTGATTTCACAGGGGACGCTTTTGGCGCGATATCTGATTTTAACATCACACTTCAAGTTTACAACATCCTTGCCTGAAATCCAGTTTACCTGTTCCACAATCATTTGGGATTTCCCCAATTCTTCCAGGTAACCCACCACCAACCGGTTATTGCTGGTATCCTTGGAAATAACGTAAAAAGCTTCTTTTGAAGCTATCCGAATTCCCTTTCTTTGCCCAATTGTGTAGAGCGCCAAACCGTTGTGCCTGCCCAACAGTTTTCCTGCGGAATCTGTGATTTCACCCGGAATCAGGATTTCCGGGGAGGCTTGCTGCAGAAATTCTTCATAATCGTAATGGTTCAAAAAACAAAGGTCCTGGCTTTCCGGTTGGCTGGAAATGGACAAACCCAATTCCTTCGCAATTCGTTTGTTTTCTTTTTTTTCCGTAGCACCTAACGGGAAAATCGTACGGGAAAGGATTGCCTGGTTCAGGTAACATAACATGTAAGATTGGTCTTTGGATGAATCCACCGCCTTAAAAAGGCCGACGGTTTTTTCATTTACCCATTTCACCTGGGCATAATGGCCTGTGGCGATCTTTTCAAGCCCATGACTGTTCGCATATTCCTCCAGTAATTTGAATTTCAACAATGGGTTGCATCGTACACACGGGCTGGGCGTTAATCCGGCCGCTAATTGCCGGCGGAAATCTTCGATGACAATACCTTCCATTGCCTGGCTGGCATCGATGGAGGCAAAATGGAGTGGGACAAGTTTAGTGATTTCCATTGCCCGTTTTTCGATCTCGGAATGGTCGTAATCCTCCCCCCTCCATTTCCACATGCGGAAATAGACCGCGTGTACTTCATGTCCGCCGCGGGCTAGCTGAATGGCAGCGATCGTGCTGTCCACACCGCCGCTGAAAGCCAGTGCGATTCCTTCAGGCATTGTTCCTCATCAACCGGTTTCCATGTCAATCATCTTCTCGCGCAACAACCTCAATTGTATTGCGGATTGATATAATAACAAGAAATCTTTTTTCTGGAGGATGAATGTCCGTGAAAATCAATTTTGGCACTGACGGCTGGAGAGCAAGAATAGCAGACGAGTATACCTTCGATAACGTCAGGCGCGCCGCTCAAGGTTATGCATCCTATCTAAAATCCCTTAAATCCAACAATCAAAAGATCATTATCGGATATGACAAACGATTTTTGTCTGAATATTTCGCCAAAGCTGCGGCGGAAGTGCTGGCAGGAAACGGTTTTGGCGTTTTTCTGACCAATGATGCCACCCCAACACCGGTCATCTCTTACTCGGTAATTTCGCAAAAAGCAGTTGGAGCGATCAATATTACCGCTTCGCATAATCCACCCACTGATAACGGCTTTAAGGTGCGCGATGAAAATGGCGGCGCGGTCGCTCCTGAAGGGTTGACGTTAATTGAAAACCTCATTCCCGATAAAACGTCGGAAATCATCGCAATGGATGCGGATAAAGCCCAAAACAAAGGGCTGATCCAGGAATTTGACCCCATGCCGGCTTATGTAAAACACATCCACACGCTGTTGGATTTTGAACCGATCCGGGCAAGAGGTTTCAAAGTTTTGGTTGACTGTATGTGGGGAAACGGCGCGGGTTGGTTCCCCATGCTCCTTTCCGGAGGGAAAACGATTATTGAGGAAATTCACAACCAGCGCAATCCGATTTTCCCGGAGATGAAACGGCCCGAGCCCATCCAGCCGAATATTGATGTCGGTTTGCAGGAAACAGTCAGGCGCTCAGCCGACGTGTTGTTGATCAACGATGGAGACGCCGACCGGTTCGGCTTGGGAGACGAGCGCGGCCAATTCATCAACCAATTGCAGGTTTATGGGCTGCTGGCTCTGTATTTGCTGGAAGTGCGTCAACAGCGCGGAGCGATCGTTAAAACCCTGTCCACCACTGGAATGCTGGAGAAACTGGGAAAGTTATACAACGTTCCGGTTCACGAAACCGGAGTCGGTTTCAAGTATATTGCCCCCAAGATGATCGAGACCGACGCCATGATCGGCGGCGAGGAATCCGGCGGGTTTGCTTTCCGCGGGCACGTCCCCGAGCGCGACGGCATCGTCGCCGGCTTGTTCATCCTGGATATGATGGTGCAATTGAACAAGAAACCATCCGAGTTGCTCGATGTACTGTTCGAAAAAGTCGGGCCGCATTATTATGACCGCGTCGATTCGCGTTTCTCGGGTGATCGCAGGGAACGTGAACAGAAGATACTGGCAGCCAAACCGGAAAAAGTGGCCGGTTTGAAAGTCACCGGATTGAACACCACTGACGGTTATAAATTCTGCCTGGAGGATGGCGGATGGTTATTGATCCGCTTTTCCGGCACTGAACCGTTGATGCGGGTGTATTGCGAAACCACGCATGAGGATAAAACACGCGAGATCCTGGAAACCGGGTTGAAGATTGCGGGAATCCATTAGTTGGCTTTGCTGACCGATACTCATTGCCACCTCTACCAGGATGATTTTGCATCCGATCTGGAAAGCGCGGTAAGCCGCGCGCGGGGTGCCGGAATTGAAAAAATTCTGGTGCCAGGCGTTGATGCGGATACCGGCCGCCAGGCTGTTGAGCTGGCCCTTCAATATCCGGGGTTGGTTTTCCCCGCGGTGGGCATCCATCCCAATTACGCTTCTTCCCGGGGAAAGGACGAAATCGTTCGCATAAAGGAAATTCTGGTTGAAAATCCGGTCATTGCAGCCATAGGCGAGATTGGGCTGGATTATTATCGCGAATGGTCCTCCAGGCAGGATCAGGTGAACATTCTATGGTCGATGTTGCAATTGGCTGATGAATTCAGCCTGCCTGTCTGCCTGCATGTGCGGGATGCGGCTCAGGATATTATTCAAGTTTTGGATGAATGGCACGCCAGCCTCGTCAGGCATAATCATCCCCTGGCCCAAAAACCGGGCATCTTTCATTCCTACAGCGGTTCCGACGCTATCTGCAAATGGGGTTTGGATCATGGCTTTATGTTTGGGGTCAGCGGCATGGTCACATATCCCAAATCACAGGCATTGCGCGATAATTTGCTGGTAATCGGGCTGGATAATCTGCTCAGCGAAACCGACGCCCCCTATTTATCGCCGCAGCCGAATCGCGGGCAACGAAACGAACCTGCGTTTGTTAAACATACTGTTGAGGAAATTTCCCGCCTGTTCAATGTCTCGATTGAACAGGCGGCGGAGAAATTGAACCAAAATGCGAAAATGCTATTGCATTGGGACAAATAAAAAAAACCACCATCGTGGTTTTTTCGAAAAATGCGCTGGGGGGGAGTTGAACCCCCACGCCTTGCGGCACATGGCCCTCAACCA
>CALGUJ010000383.1 GCA_937902055.1 uncultured Pelolinea sp. | reverse complement strand
CTCGATCCCGTCCACGGCGGGCCGGTGCATCTTGCCCAGGAACTGGCGCGCGTAAGCGGAAAGCGATTCCACGTAGCGGCGCTGGCCTTCGGCGAAGATGGTGTCGAA
The DNA here is from genome assembly GCA_937902055.1 of uncultured Pelolinea sp. Classification (GTDB taxonomy): domain Bacteria; phylum Chloroflexota; class Anaerolineae; order Anaerolineales; family Anaerolineaceae; genus Pelolinea. Next base: position 12,179 of record CALGUJ010000383.1, on the reverse strand, counting down.
TGCCAGGGAACTCTTGCCCGAGCCGGACAAACCGGTGATGACCACGAATTTGTCGCGCGGTATCTCGACCGTGATATTTTTCAGGTTGTGCTCGCGGGCGCCAACCACCCGAATCTTGTCTTGAGACATGGCTTCCTCTTGATTAGAACATAATACCTATACGATACAGGCAAACAGTTATTATAACATCCACAAAAAAACATCCCCATCGATCGCAGGGGATGTTTGCGTGATTTCCGGTAAAAGAGAGGTTTGTTCAGGCCGCCGGGTAATGGTCTTGCCCTTCGCGAATGCCCTCCCAGGGATAGTACTCAGTGCCCTTGGCGGCTTCGCGCACTTTGGGGTCCTTGGAGTACAAACCGGCCTCTTCCTGCGGGATCAGTTCGGCGATATGGTTCATGATCTCGTCCCCGATCTTGTCGAGCTGATGGCGGCGTTCGTAGCGGCTGCCGAAGATCTTGAACGGCCCGAAAGGTTTGCCGATGCGGATACGCACCTTGGCGCGTTTGCCCTCCTTGAGGGAGGAAAAAACCTTGGGGAAACCGGTCAACCCCACCGGCAGCAGCGGCGCGCCGGCGGTGGCCGTCAGCAAGGCTGCGCCCGGGCGCGCGGGGCGCAGCACCTGCGCCCACGAGCCGCCTTCCGGGAAAATTCCCACCACGCCGCCCGATTTGAGGATCCTGTCGGCTTCCTTAAGGGCGTAGGTAGAACCGGTGCCGCGGTATACCGGCAGGTAGCCCCACAAGCGTGGGATGAATTGCACGATCTTGGGCGCGTGCGGCGTCACCGCGCCGCCAATGAAATCCATCGGCCAGGGCGCGATGCTCACGAACACCGCGGGATCCACGAAACTGAAGTGGTTGCCCACCATGATCAACGGACCGGATTTGGGGAAATTTTCCTCCCCTTCCACTTCCATCTCGGTCAGCGTGCCGAGCAGGCCGCGCGCCAGGAATTGCAGCAGCCGTCGCAGCGGCCGGTTGGGCCGGTGGACGGGATCCGCGGCATGGGTGAAGCGACTCTCCGCCATACTTTCCTTACTCCGTCACCACGTTTTTCGCGACCTTGCGGCCTTCTTCCTCATTCACGAACAGCAGCGGCATCAAGCCGATGATCAGGAAGAAGAGCACGGTGATCAACGCCAGGCGCGTGCCGATTTGTTCGGCAACTGTGTGGGCGAGTTCATTTTGAACCACCACCAGGTTGGCTTTAACCAGGGTATTCATCACCCAGGCGGATAAACCCGAAGCGGCCAACCCCATCACGCCGGGGCCGATGATAGAGGAGGTGCGGCCGGTGAGGGAGAAAAAGCCGTAAAATTCTGCGCTGCGGTGGGCGGGGGCAAACACGCTCACCAGCGTGCGGTCCAGCGATTGCACGCCCGCCATGGCGAAACCGGCGATCGAACCGACGATGAAATAGCCGAGTTTGCTGGGTACGAACAACATACCCACCACCGTGATGATCATCAGGATCAATGAATGGATCAGGCTGGTCTTATAGCCGATCTTTTCTCCCAGGTTGCCGTAGAAGAACGCGCCGGCCACGTTGGTAATCTGAATGATGATCACGAAGATCACCAGCTCCGTGCTGGTCACCCCGAATACCACCGAACCGATGATGGCGGCAAAGTCCAGCGCGGCAATGATGCCGTCGTTGTAGATCAGCACCGCCAGCATGAATTTCAGGAATTCAGTGTAGTTTTTAACCGAACGGATGGTGGTCTTCAGGCGATCAAGCGCCACCGTGAAGAGGCTTTTGCCGTCTCTTTTCTGCGGGCGATGGGTTTCCTTGATCAGGAAGAATGCCGGTATGGTGAACAGCGCATAGAAGATGGCTGTGACCAACAAGGACAGGCGGATGATCAGGTTATTGCCGGGGTTCATTTGGATCATGGCCAGCACGATCACCAGGCAGATAATGCCGCCGAACGAACCGAAGGCCCAGCCGTTCCCCGAAACCTTGCCGATCTCGTCTTCGTCGGCAATATCGACCAGCAGCGCGTTATAAAAAACCTGGCCTGCGCGGTAGCCGATTTCAGCAATGATGAAGAACAACATGCCGATGAAAATATCGCCTTTTTTCACGAAGAAAAGCAGGCCGGTGAAGATGACCGACAGCGTGGTCATGAGGAACAGAAAGGTTTTTTTCTTGCCGGAATAATCCGCCAGCGCGCCCAGGAATGGAGATATGACCGCGACTACCAGCATCGAAATGGTCAGCGAGAGGCCCCACAAGGCGGACCCTTGCGCGGTGCCGACCACACCCTGTTTAAAATAGGATGCGTATACTGCCAGGAGCACCACTGCGGCGTAAGCCGAGTTGCCGAAATCGTAAAAATACCAGGCCCACTGGGCTGCTTTCTTTTGCTTCTTGTCCATTTGATTTTCCATGATTGCCGTCCTTATTCTGAGGATGAATTAATGAATATGACCATTTTAACACCCGGCGGGTCATTTTAGGTGTGAGGGATTGTTAAGGAAAAGTTATCGATCCGCCTTGATGAATGGAAACGGGAGCTTGCGGCTCCCGTTTGTTTTCAATTCTTCCACGCTTATTTGGAATCCCGGTTGGCGGTGTGATTGCCCTGGCCGATGCCGAAATAGGTGAATCCCAGCCCGCGCAGGTACGTGCTGTCCCACAGGTTGCGCCCGTCCACCAGCACCGGTGTGTGCATCAATTTATGAATTTTTTCAAAGTCGAGCTGCTTGAACTCGTTCCACTCGGTAGCCAGCACCAGCGCGTCGGTTCCTTCGGCGGTCTGGTAGGGGTTTTCGCATAATGTAATCTTGGGCAATTCCTTGGCGGCGTTCTCCATGGCCTGTGGATCATAGCCCTTGACGGTCGCGCCCTCGTTGATCAACAGGTGGATGATCTCCGTGCCGGGTGCTTCGCGCATGTCATCCGTGTTGGGTTTAAAGGAGAGCCCCAGCACGCCGATGACCTTGCCGTTCAGCGAGCCGCCCAGCACCTTACGCAGGCGGTAAACCACGCGCCGCCGTTGGTTGCGGTTGATGTCCATCACAGCTTGCAGCAGTTGCGGCTGCGAATTGTGCAGAACGGCCATGTGCGCCAGCGCCTTGACGTCCTTGGGGAAGCAGCTGCCGCCCCAGCCCAGGCCGGCATCCAGAAAACTGTGGCCGATGCGTTTGTCCAGCCCCATGCCCTTGGCAACCTCGCGCACATCCGCGCCCAATTCGTCGCAGATGTTGGCGATCTCGTTGATAAATGAAATGCGTGTGGCCAGGAACGCGTTGGAGGCGTACTTGATCATTTCCGCCGTGCGCAGGTCGGTGATCAGGATCGGCGCGCGCAGCGCGTCGTACAGGCGTGCCACTTTTTCCGCGGCTTCACGATCCAGCGAACCGAGCACTACCCGGTCGGGGTTGGTGAAATCGCCGATGGCGCTGCCTTCGCGCAGGAATTCAGGATTGCTGACCACCGAGAAATCCAGCTTGTTGCTGTCGCGTTTCTCGCTGATGATGTCCGCCACCCAGTCGCCGGTGCCCACCGGCACGGTGGATTTATTGACCACGATGATGGGATGGTCGACCACTTCGGCGATCTTCTCGGCCGCCTCGCGCACGTATTGCAGGTCCGCTTCGCCGTCCACGCCGGAGGGCGTGCCCACCGCGATGAAGGCGAATTCGGCATCTTTCAGGGCAGTCGGGTAATCGGTGGTGAAGCACAAGCGCTGCGCTTTGATGTTGCGCTCGACGATCTCTTCCAGTCCGGGCTCGTAAATCGGCATCATGCCCTTGTTCAGTTTGTCGATTCTATCTTTATTGATGTCCAGGCAGTAGACGCGGTTGCCCAAATCGGCGAAACAAACCCCGGTGACCAGTCCAACGTATCCAGTTCCAATTACGCATATATTGCTCATAAAAGGTTTTCTCCTGACGGGGAATTATAGCTTAACTTGGCATGCCCTCCGGTACGCCCGCCAAATCGGGAGCATTTTCAGCGAAAACCATGAGGTTTCGCCCGGGAATGATAGAATGGTGCCATTGTGAATAAAAACAGACCGATCCGTACTTTTTATATCGAATCGCTGGGCTGCGCCAAAAACAGCGTGGATTCGCGTTCCATGGCGGAATTGCTGATTGCCGCCGGTTACCGCGAGGCAAGCCAACCGGAGAAATCCGACCTGGTGATCGTTAACACCTGCGGTTTCATCCAGCCGGCGCGTGAAGAATCGCTGCAAGTCTTGCGCGATTTTGCTGGATCCAAAAAGCCCGGCCAATACCTGGTGGCCGCCGGCTGCCTGAGCGAACGCGAAAAACAGCAATTGGCGCGCGAAGTGGATGGATTGGACGCCCTGCTGGGAACCAGGCGCTGGGCGGAGATCGCCGCGGTGGTGGAAAGGCTCCAGCAGCCGCGCCAGTCCCCCTATTTCCATTTCCCCGAAACCGATCATATCCTCGAAGATGACGGCGGTGTGGTGCGCGCGGCTGTGCAGGGCAGCAGCGCCTACCTGAAGATCGCAGACGGCTGCGACCGCTTATGCGCCTTTTGCGCCATTCCCCTGATCAAAGGCCCCATGCGCAGCCGCCCGCTGGCGGACGTGCTAGCCGACGCTGCCGCGCTGGAAGCCGAGGGCGTTCGGGAGATCATCCTGATCGCCCAGGACACCACCACCTATGGCCGCGATTTGGGCATGCGCGACGGGTTGACGGAACTGCTGCGCCAATTGATCCGGGCTGTCCCCCAAGTGCCCTGGATCCGCTTCATGTATACCTTCCCGGGGATGATCTCGGATGAGTTGATCGCGCTGATGGCGGAGAAGAACGCCATTCTGCCCTATCTGGATATCCCGCTGCAGCATGCCCACCCGCAAGTGCTGCAGCGCATGCGCCGGCCGAACGACATGGAATGGGTGCGCGATACCTTGCGCAAGATCCGTGCTGCCATTCCGGATGCGGCGCTGCGAACCACCTTCATCGTCGGTTACCCGGGCGAGACGGAAGCCGAATTCCAGGCATTGCTGGATTTCACCCAAGAAATCCGTTTCGACCACGTCGGCATTTTCCCCTATTATCACGAGGCGGATACCGCTGCTTTCGGTTTGGGCGACACCGTTCCCGAAGAATTGAAACAGGAGCGTGTTCAACGCCTGGCCGCGCTGCAGGAGGATATCTCGCTGGCGCGCAACCGCGTGTGGGTGGACAGAGAGCTGGACGTGTTGATCGAAGGGGTCGGCGATGGCATTTCCGCCGGGCGTTCCTTCCGCGATGCGCCGGAGATCGACGGGTTGGTGTTGCTGGACCAGGTGCTGGAAGTGGGCGAGCTGGTGCGCGCGCGCGTGACCGGCGCTTTGATCCACGATTTGATCGCCAGAAAGATATAAAAAAAAGCGGCCGAGAGGCCGCCTTTTTCACTAGTTTGTCTTTACCCGCCTTCACCTGATGTGTCCGGTGTTGTATCAGTTACTACTGTTTCATCAACTGGGGTGGTTTCTTCAACCGGCTCTTCAGTTACTTCTTCCGTGGGTTCATCGGTGGGAACTTTGGTCGGCGGGTGGCAAATCTTGTAGGCCTTGTTATAGCTGGATTGCAGATCATCGGTGGCGGTCATCGAGAGCGCCTGGTAATAATAATCCGCCGCGTTGCATTCGTCTTTTTTATCCATCAACTGATCGCCATATTCGATCAGCGCGTAGTAATAGCGTTCGGCGGCGGTCATGCTGCCGTCGTACAGGCTGGGCATGGCGGCATACAACTGCTCGAAATACGTAACCACCTGCTTCCAGTCCAGGTCCCAATAACTGGCGCCGGTCAGGTACAACCGGGCGACGTTGGAGTAATTCACCGCTTCCTTGTCCAGCGGGGCGTATTTTTCCAGCACGGAGAAGAAATACAGCCCTTCTTCCAGGTTGCCTTCATTTAATATCATTTCAACCGCGCGGTAACGCATGGCGATGAAATACAGGCCGTCCACTTCAATGGTGCGGTACTGGTAATCGGCGTTGCGCAGGGCTTCCAGAGTGGTGATGGCGGCCGCCCATTGCCTGCTTTGCACATCCTGCTGCGCTTGCGCGAACAGCGTTTCCACGTTGCGATTATCGGGCGTGGCGGTGGCTGCGGGCATGGCGGTCGGCTCGTTCAGCTTGGCGATCTGCACCATGACCTCGGTGTATTTCTCTGTCAGGCCGGGAAAATCCGGGTAGATCTTCAAAACGTATTCAAAATGGGTGCGCGCCAAGTCGTAATGGCCGGCGGTCATTTGCTGCACGCCGTATTGGTATTGCAGGGCGGCTTCACTGAGCAGTTGTTCGTTCTGCTTGTTCAACCGATCGTTGATACCGCTCCTGTACCCCAGCGCGCCGCCGCCCGCGGCGAAGAGGATCACCAGCAGGATGCCTGTCAGGATCACGCGCCACAGTTTGGGCTTTTTCACAGCCAATGTTTTGGCCGGTGCAGCCTTGATCGGCTGGGTATCGCTGACGGCTGCTTTGACTTTGATCGGCTGCGTATCGCCGGCGCCGGGTTTGGTTTGCATTCTTTGTGTTTCGTCTTTTTTCTGAGGTGACATGAGCGCAATTATACCTTTTTCTGATTTTTGTCCATTCCAAAAGTTTTTACAAATGAGATGCGTGTATCACATGTGGATCAGGAGGTTCAGTTCTTTGCGGACAAACGCCAGGGCGATCAGCATGCCGGCGCCCGCGGCCAGCACACCCGTCAGAACGGCGTGCAGGCGGCCGCCCACGCCCCACAGGATCAGGGCGATCGCGGCGCTGCCGGCCAGGCTGCCCAACAGGGCGCGCGCGGTTGTCTGGCGCGAGGGTTTATCGCCTGCCAAAATTTCTCCGAGGACTTTGAAGTCGATCTTCTGATTGTTTTCTTTCCTGCCCAGAATGGCATAGGTGATAAAAAGGAAGAGCGTTTGGGCGGTGAAGGCGGCCGCGTCCGACAGGGCAATTCCGGCTGCGCCCAGTTTCGCGGATAGCCAGGCCCCGCACAGGATATAAACAACCAGATTGACAGCCGAACCGGCAAAGGGGATCAGCGCGTTTTGGCGCGCGAAATAGATACGCGAGCCCAATTCAAGCAGGCAGTGGCTCAGCAAACCGGCCAGAAAAGCGCGGGTAACTGCCATCAGCAGGGCGGTGCTTTCACTATCGAATCCGAAGGCAAATTCCAGGAACGGGCGCAGCACCACCGCCAGCAGGATGGCCGAGGGCATCGCCAGCGCGATCAACACTTGCTTGGTGCGTCGGACGGTTTCATTGAATTTTTCCTCTTCGCCGCGCGCGAAAAGCTCCGATATGGTCGGCAGCAGGGCAGTGCCGATAGCGGTGCCGATCAGTGTTTCCGGAACTTGAAGGATCATCCAGCCGTATGTCAGGGCTGAAACCGACCCTTGCGGCAGGCGCGAAGCGATGTTATCGCGCGCGATGAAAGTCAACTGGTAGAGCAGCATGCCGCCCACCCGCGGGCCTAACATGGCGATGATCTTTTGAACGTAAGGCTGCTTCAGGTGGATTTGCGGAGCCCACTTGAAGCGGTAAACCACCAACCCAGGCACCAGGATCAGAAAGTAGAGCGCCGAACCCAGCAGCACGCCGTATACCAGGCCGTCGACCCCCAGCCCGAAAGCCGGCAGCTGCAGCGGCCCAAGGCGGTAGCTTTCTGCAGGCGCCAGCACGACAGCCCCGTAAATTTGCCCCAGGTTATAAAGGATCGGGCCTAACGCGGGCAGCAGAAAGTGCTGGTTGGCTTGCAGCCCGGCGATCAACAAGCCCGCCATGGAAAAGATCAAGGTGGCGATCAAATCCAGGCGCATTAACCGCACCACCAGCGCTTGCTGCTCGAAATTGAATCCCGGGGCGATGCCCAACGGGTGCTGCACCAGCGGCCAGGCGAAAACCGCCACGAAAGCGGAAAGCAGCGCGGTGATCAGAAAGGCGAAATTGGCCACCTGGCTGAAAACTTTCCAGGCTGCCTCACGGTTCTCTTTGGCGATCACCTCGCTCAACACCGGGATGATGGCCACTGCCAGAGCACCGCCCGAGATGAGCGAATAAAGCATGTCCGGCACGTTGTTGGCTACGTTGAATACGTCCAAGTCGGAAGATAGTCCGAATTGCCGCGCGATGATCAACTGGCGCAGGATCGCCAGCACTTTATTCAAGCCGAAGCTGATCGAAACCAGCAGGGCTGCCCTGGAAAGCTTGCTGATATTTTTATGCATGCAAGGATTTTATCCCAAAGCCACATCCAGGATCATCATCAGGGTGAATCCGAGCATGGCGCCGGCTGTGGGAATATCCGTGTTCTTGCCTTGCTGCGCTTCCGGGATGAGCTCTTCGATCACCACATAGATCATGGCGCCGGCCGCAAAAGCCAGGGCAAAGGGCTGGATGTGGCGCATGGTGATCACCGCAGCCGCGCCGATCACCGCGCCGATGGGTTCCACCAACCCGGCAAGCTGTCCGTACCAAAAACTCTTGAAGCGCGAAAGGCCTTCGCGGCGCAGGGGGGCGGAAACCGCCAGCCCTTCCGGAAAGTTCTGCAAGCCGATGCCCAGTGCCAACGCAACACCGCCCGCTACCGTGGCTCCCGGAATACCGGCGGCGGCGGCGCCGAACGCCACGCCGACTGCCATACCTTCAGGAATGTTGTGCATGGTGATGGCCAGGATCAACAGGACGCTGCGCTGCCAGGAGGTTTTAATACCCTCCGCGGAAGAGATAGGCATATTCATGTGCAGGTGCGGCAGCAGGCGGTCGATGGCCCACAGAACAGCGCCGCCCAGCAGGAATCCAACCGCGGGAGGCAGGTATCCCGGGTAACCCAGTGAAATGGACATATCGATGGACGGCGCCAGCAGCGACCAGTAACTGGCCGCGATCATGACGCCGGCGGCAAAACCCAACATGCCGTCTAATAATTTGCGGTTGATATCTTTCGAGAGAAATACGCCGGCCGCTCCCAGTGCGGTCACTCCCCAGGTGAACGCGGTGCCCAGCAGGGCTTGCACGATCGGACTGAATTGTTCAAAAAATGCGATCATTCTTGCTCCATTGTCAAAAGATTAAATTCCTTGTTTTATTACAATTATTATAATTATAATGATAAAAAATATTTGTTAACTGTATCTTAAAATTGGGAAAACCGCATTAAATATACCGATTGATTTTCAGAGAGGTTCTTGAGGGTACAATTGTCATTGTGGAGTAGAGATTGAAGCAAATTGGTTGTTTATACATTGTCGCCACGCCGATCGGTAATTACCGCGATATCACTTTGCGCGCGTTGGACGTTTTGCGTGAGGCCGACGCGGTAATTTGCGAGGATTACCGCCTGGGCAGCACGCTGCTGAAAAAACTGGACGTGCCTGCCAAAGAAATGCTGCTGCTCAATGAACACAACGAAAAAGAAAAAGCGGCCGAGATCGCCATGCAACTGGTGCAGGGAAGCCGCTTTGCCCTGATCTCGGATTGCGGCACGCCCGCTTTCGCCGACCCCGGCACGTATCTGATCCAAAAGGCGCTTGAATTTCAGGTTCCGGTCATTCCCATCCCGGGTGCTTCTTCTTTGATGGCGCTCTTATCGGTTTCGCCTTTGCCCGTGAACCAATTCCTCTTTGCCGGATTCCCGCCCCGCCAAACAGAAGCGCGCCTGGCGCGCCTGAATACGCTGGCCAAAATGAACGTACCGTTGGTTTTAATGGATACTCCCTACCGCCTGGAGAAATTATTGGCTGAAGTGAAACGGGCATTTGGCAAACATCGCACGATTACGCTGGCCCTGGATCTGACTTTGGAGAGTGAAAAGATCCTGCACGGTTCCGTGGATGAAATTTCCCGCCAGATTGGCAGCCGCAAGTGTGAATTCATGCTGCTCATTCATTCGTAAATCAAAGAAACGTAATTTCGAAAATAACGTATATTGAGACAACAAAACACTTATGAAATGCGAGGTTTGGAAAAAATAATGGATAATCGTCGACCAGGATGTTTGTCAGGACTATTCAAGCTGTTCCTGCTGGATAAAGTCTACGATTGGATGCAGGAACGCTTCGGTTACAAGAGCGGATCCTGCCTGGGCTGTGGCTGCGGCACGATCATGTTGATCGTTTTTATCATGATGCTCATCTCGATCATTTTCGGGACAGACTGGTTCAGGTTCTCATTCTAAGGAAGCCGGAGGTGCGTATGCGAAGGTTCGGATTATGGTTTAGCTTGCTTACGGTCGCGCTGCTTGTTTCCTGCGCTTTCCCGACGCGGATCACGGAAGTGAAAGGCTCGGGCAACCTCGTCACGGAGTTGCGCCGGATCACCGGTATCAATGCGGTTGACCTCAGCGGGATCGGCACATTGATCATCGAACAGGGTGACACGGACGCGCTGGAGATCACCGCCGACGAGAACATCATGCAGTACATCCGCAGCGATGTCAGCGGAGGAAAATTAGCGCTGGGAACGAGGGAGTTCATTAACTTGCTCCCCAGCCGTGAAATTACCTATCGCTTGACCGTGCGGGATCTTTCCGCGGTGGAGGCCAGCGGCGTGGGGAATATCGAGATCAAATCCCTGCGCACCGACCGGCTGTGGGTGGAGATCAGCGGGTCGGGTTCGCTGAAAATGGGCGACCTGCAGGCGGATGCTTTCAACCTGGAAATCAGCGGTATGGGTACGGCTGAAGCTTCCGGCTCGGTAGAAGAACAATCCATCGATATCAGCGGTACGGGCGGTTATCATGCCGGCAATCTGCAAAGTCAGAAAGCGGATATCAAGATCTCCGGATCGGGCAGCGCCGTGGTCTGGGCGCAGGAAGAATTGAATCTGGATATCAGCGGCATGGGCGATTTGAGCTATTACGGCGAACCGGTGTTGAATACCGATATCAGCGGCATGGGCAACTTGAAGTCGCTGGGTAAAAAATAGAGTTTTTTTCAAAACCTAAAAAAAAGCCGGATTTTTTCCGGCTTCTTTTTTAATCCATTAATGGGTAAGCTTGTTTAATTCACATTATTCTTCCATCGGGTATGCCGCCAGCCCAAGCGTCCCCGGTCCGAAATGAGCGGCCAGCGAGATGGAAATTTCCCCGAAAATCGCCTCGGCGCAATTAAGCTCCCGGACAACCCGGTTGAGCAAATCCATACCGCTTTGTGGATCGTGCGCGTGCAGCACCCCGATCGTGATCCGACTGTCGCCGAATTTTTGTTTCATTTTCTCGAGCAGCTTATCGATCGATTTGCTGCGCGAACGCACCTTTTCTCCCATCTCGATCAATCCATTTTTCAACTCGATAATCGGCTTGACGTTCAACATGGATGCCAGGGCGGCTTGCAGGTGCTTGACCCTGCCGCTCATGCTGGCGAATTTAAGCGTGTCCACCGTGAAAACCAATTCCATCCTGCGCCGCATTTCTTCCAGCCTGGAGAGAATGGCCTGCAGGGGTGATCCGCGGCGGTCCAGCTCACGGGCTTCACGCACCATCATACCCATGCAAATTGTTCCGGAGGCGGAATCGAAAGGTACGATATTGATTTCATCTTTAAGATCAACCGCGGCCTGCATGGCGGAAGCCATCGTTCCGGACAATTTCTCCGTGACGTGCACGGAGAGCACCGTGTCGCCGGGTTTGGCGATCTTCCGGTAGAATTCCGTGAATTGATAAGGCGTCGGCTGCGAAGTGGAGGGGATGGCGTTGGAGGTTTCCACCATGCGGTAGAAATCATCGTAATTCAGGTCGAGCCCCTGGCGGTAATTTTTCCCGTCGTGGATGATGTTGATCGGGATCAGATCAATCTGGTATTTTTCCTGCCATTCCGGGGGCATATCGCCGGCGGTATCCATCACAATTTTCAGCATGTTATTTTTCCTTCTCGCTTGGTACAGATTTCACCTGTTTAACCCCGCAGGCAGCACCCTGGTTGCGTGAAAAAAAGCCGAAAAGATACTGAAAAGATGCCGAAAATAGCGCGGGTTATTCCTCCAGTTCGACGTAAATACGTTTGTTGATCTTGCCCTTGCTTTTGTAATCCACCACGTGGATGGTGCCAACTTCCGAAGTATTGTTGACGTGCGTGCCGCCATCGGCCTGCAAGTCCAGCCCGATGATTTCCACCGTGCGTACTTCTTTAATACCTTCAGGCAGCAGGTTGATCTTGGTGCGGATCAGATCTGGAATTTGAAAGGCTTCCTCGCGCGGCAGGATGGCCACGCGGAT
>CALGUJ010000382.1 GCA_937902055.1 uncultured Pelolinea sp. | reverse complement strand
GCGCAGCGCAGGCATGAAGAAGAACGTTTTGAAACCGCGAATGAGGCATTCACGGAGATGCATATTCGAATCATGCGCTTTCATTCGAGTTTTTCGCCGGCATTGACCATGTTGATCAATCTGGCGATCGTTATAGTGGTATGGGTGGGAGGTTTTCAATCGATCAAGGGTAACCTATCCTTGGGCGCTATCGTGGCGTTTACCGATTACCTGATGACAGCACTAACTCCCTTGACGCTATTGGTCATGCTGGCGAATGCGTTGGCTGCCGGGATTGCTTCAGCCGAAAGGTTATGCGAAGTTTTTGATACGAAGACAGCCATTCTTGAAGACCCTTCTGCGTATACCTTTCCTGAGAAGATGGAAGGAGAAGTCGTATTTAATCAAGTCAGCTTTTACTATGATGGCGCGGATGGTGGAAATATTCTGGAGGGCATTGATTTTCGAGCCGAACCGGGCCAAACGGTAGCGATACTGGGTGCGACCGGATCCGGAAAATCTACATTGGTAAACCTGATCCCGCGTTTTTATGATGTGACAGTCGGCAGCATCGCCATCGATGGGTTCGATATTCGGCAAATAAACCAGGAGTCTTTGCTTTCGATCATCAGCATCACCCCGCAGGATACCATTCTCTTTTCAGGTACTGTCAGAGAGAATATTGCTTATGGTAAACCGGATGCGAGCATGGATGAAGTCATCGCTGCTGCAAAAGTTGCCCAAGCACACGGTTTTATCCAGGAATTGGCTGACGGATATAATACGCAGGTTGCCCAACGGGGTGTCAACCTCTCAGGCGGGCAGAAACAACGCATCTCGATTGCACGTGCGATTCTCCGGCGGCCAAAAATTTTGATACTGGACGACAGCACCAGCGCCGTGGATGTGGAAACTGAAACCAAAATCCAGACCGCACTGCGCGAATATATCAAAGGCAGCACCTGTTTTATCGTGGCGCAAAGGATTAGCACCGTTCTCTCCGCGGATAAGATCATCGTATTGGATAAGGGAAAAATCGCCGCTCAAGGGACACATGCCGAATTGGTCAGGAACAGCCCAATTTATAAGGAAATTTATGATTCGCAATTGGGTGATGGTAATCACCTGTTGCAGGATTTTTCGAAAAAAATAAAACTTATGGAGCGGTAGCCAATGGCTGAGAATGAAAAAGTAAACATAAACGCCAGCCAGGCGATGCGCAGGGGAGGACCGGGCAATCCTGGTCGGATCGAGAAGGCTAAGAATGTACGCAAGACCGCATCCCGTTTGGCAAAATATTTATGGGAATATAAGTTCACATTACTGATTGTCTTTCTATTTGTGGTGGGATATACCCTTACCGGATTGGCCAGCCCCTATCTGTTGGGCAGAGCCATTGATGGTTTTATTATCAATAAGAATCTGCAGGGATTGGCTCAAACATCTTTGTTAATGATATTGGCATACCTATTGACCAATGTATTGCAGGTAATTTCCAATGGGGTGATGGCAACGATCACCCAGAAAGCTCTAAAAAAGATTCGAACGGACCTTTTCACCCAATTACAAATGCTATCACTGAGGTTTTACGACCAAAATCCTTCTGGTGATCTGATGAGCCGCCTGACGAATGATATCGATGCGATCAATCAAGCTGTTTCAATGAATATTACGTCATTGATGGCAAGCGTGTTGACGTTGGTGGGAATCCTGGTTGCCATGTTCCTGCTCGATTTCTGGCTGGCTTTGGCTTCTTTGCTGGTTGTCCCCTTTACTTTGTGGTTCACTACGTTTATTGCGAAATACTCCCGGCGGGGTTTTCGCTCTCTGCAAACAAAATTGGGTGAGTTGAATGGAAATATCGAGGAGACCATCAGCGGGCAAAGGGTGATTAGAGCCTTTCGGCGAAATGAATCTGCATACGAGACGTTCAAGACTGCCAATGAAGCTGTTTACGAAGCCGGAAAGTATGCTCATACCTATGCATTTCTATTAATGCCCTTCACCAATCAGATCGGTAATCTGTTTGTGATCAGTTTGGCCGGTTTGGGCGGCTGGCTGGCGATTAAAGGCTTGGTTACAGTCGGCTTGCTTGCGACGTTCATCAGTTACGGCCGGCAATTTATCCAGCCTGTCCGCCAGTTGTCAGAATTATATAATTCCATCCAATCCGCCCTGGCGGGCGCAGAACGCGTGTTTGAGATCATTGATACTGAACCCGAATTGACCGATTCTCCTTCAGCACTTAAGCCCGGAAAGATAAACGGCGATGTTGAATTCAGGAATGTGCATTTTGGCTACCTGCAGGATGTGCCGATTATCAAGCAAATGTCTCTGAAAGCCAGACCAGGCCAAACCATCGCACTGGTAGGTCCGACTGGTGCCGGAAAGACAACCATCATCAATTTGCTCAGCCGCTTTTACGATATTCAATCCGGTGCAATCCTGATTGATGGAATAGATATCCGAAATTTGCGGAAAGAAGAATTGCGGCGCAGCCTGGGCATTGTGCTGCAGGACACATTCCTGTTTTCCGATAGCGTCATGGAAAACATTCGCTATGGGCGGCTGGACGCTTCCGATGAGGAATGTATAGAAGCTGCCAGGATCGCAGAAGCCGATCATTTCATCCGGCAACTGCCGTTGCAATATCAGACAATACTCTCTGAACGCGGCAGTAATTTAAGCCAGGGTCAGCGCCAGCTATTAGCCATTAGCCGGGCGGTATTGGCTAATCCGGCCATCCTGATTCTGGATGAGGCTACCAGCAGCGTGGATACTCGCACGGAGGCGCGCATCCAAAAGGCATTGTTGAAGTTGATGGATGGACGAACGAGTTTTGTGATCGCGCACCGCTTGAGTACTATCCGTGATGCGGATCATGTACTGGTGATCAATCACGGCGAGATCATTGAGCAAGGTACGCATCAACAATTATTGGATCAGAAGGGCTTTTTCTACAACCTCTATATGAGCCAATTCAAGGGTCAACAAATCTAGAAAACCTGTCTTCCTTATCAGATAGAATACATGCTAATAATATTAAGGTTACTATATGCGGTGGATTAGAATCTACGAACCGGACGATGAAATTAACAAAAAGTTCCGGAAAGCTCTTTTGGTAACATTTCTTGGAAACCTGACCCTGGCAGGCATAAAAATCGTGGCTGCAGAGATCAGCGGATCCACAGCGATATATTCCGACGCAATCAATTCCTTATCCGACGTCCTTTACTCGGTGCTTTTAATAATTGGATTGCTGTTATCACAACGGCCGCCGGACCTCAGCCACCCGCAAGGGCATAGCCGATTTGAACCCTTCGCGGCTTTAATAGTGTCTGCTTCCATGACAATCGCGGGTGTGGAAGCCATGCGAATGTCAATTACACGCACAATCGAGGGGGGAGTGGCTGTTCCGTTGGGGATTCCTTTACTCGCGATCATCCTCAGCATGGCAATCAAAGCCGGTATGTATATATTGGTTCATCGTGTGAGCCAAAAAATTGCCAGTCCAGGATTGGATGCGGCAGCAAAAGATAATTTGAGCGACGTGATCACTTCCCTGGCTGCTTTACTGGGTATTTTAGGGTCGAATTATCTCAATCCTGTTCTTGATCCACTTGCAGGGGTTCTGGTCGCATTATGGATATTCAGGGCTGTTTATCAAACGGCCAAGGAGAATCTCGGTTATCTAACCGGGGCCGGCGCGGATGAACAACTCAGAAATGATTTAATGGAATCAGCCAGAAAAATTCAAGGTGTCGAGGATGTTCACCGCATCATCACTGAATATGCCGGGCCTCGTCTGATCGTGGAAATGCATATCAATGTTGATGGGAATATCAGCCTGAAAGAGGCTCATAAAATTTGTGAACAAGTAACGGAACGACTGGAAGCGCTGCCTCAAGTCGATCGGGCTTATGTTCATGTGGAACCAACACGGACGGGACAAGCATAATCAAATCTAGTAGCAAAGAAAAATTTACTCTAACAAAATTCGATTCTTAGAAATATCTATGAATTAATGATAAGAAAAAAATTCATGTATATTTAACAGAGTTGATATAAAGGTCTCATGGAATGAAGAAAAAGAACCAAGATCTTCGGAATGATCCGCGTTATCAAAACCACGAGAGCAGACCGGATCTGGCGGGTGAACATCCCAAGGGAGACGCCTGGCAATTCATCGCCGCGCTCATCTTTTTTACTGCGGTCATTCTTGATTATTTCTACATGGGTAACCCGCAAAAATTCAACAATTTGATATCCATCTGGTTCCGATTTCCATTTGCATTTCTTTTATTCCTATCAGGTAGTTGGTTATCGTTCCGGGGAATTCATGAAGTTTTCAGCGAATACCGGGAGGAACCGGTCATCTTGACTGAAGGTTTGTTCAGATATATGCGCCATCCAATTTATCTTGGCGCGATCCTCTTTTACCTCGCGGTTCTGATCATAACCCTCTCGCCACTGGGGCTGATTGTAATAATAGGGGTGCTGATGCTTTACCACTGGCTGGCGGTTTATGAGGAAAAACGCATGCTGGCGTTGTTTGGGAAAGCTTATCAAAATTACCGGCAGCAAGTACCCATGTGGCTACCCATAAAATTCAAAAAAACAGCACCTCATCGATAATTCCATGCATGATACTTCGCACGATCATCACACCAGCCAAAAGTTCATGAAACGCTTATACACACCGCGCGACTTTTATCGTTTTATGAGCGATATGCTTGCGAACCTGGAGGATATGCGCGGAGCACGACGAAAGAATTTGATCACTGAGCAATTCGGAGAGAGGATCATGATGGCGGTTACGGAAGTCAATGGCTGCCGATACTGTTCCTATTTTCATACGCATGTGGCCTTAAAGGCCGGTATGGAAGAGAAGGAAATCCGCGAAACGCTTTCGGGAGACTTCTCGCAAGCACCCACGGAAGAGCTGCCCGCCTTGTACTTCGCCCAGCATTATGCTGAAAACGCCGGCAAACCTGAGCCTGAAATGGTCAACCAATTAATAGCAGTATATGGCAATGAAAAAAGCCGGGCAATTATCGGATACATCCGGGCGATCATGATCGGCAATGCGTGGGGCAATGCTTTTGATTCCCTGCGCTTTCGCATAAAGGGGCAACCCAACCAGGAGTTGACAATCGGGCAGGAATTGGGGGTTGTTTTCGGACCGTTCATAATGGCTCCTTACATCCTGATCAAGAACTTTGTTAGGCAAAGGACAGGATAAACACAAGTCTGGCCGCAATGGAATTCTTCCGGCAAGAATCCGTATTAATTTAATAAAAATCAATTCACTCTGCAGTTTCGGATTTAACGTAAGCACGTAGCAATTTTTATCTATTTCGATAGGCGCATCCTAAACACTGATCCATTATTCTCGCTCCATCTTAAGCCTGCCCGAAAAACCTCCCTGAGAAGTATCTTTTACAGAAAATGAATTCATTCATAAAGATTCAGGCTCAAAAATGATAAGATGATTCTGATTGAGCTGCAAGAAAGAGGAAGAATGAAAAAAAGAGCTGTAATTTTTGGGCTGATAGGTTTGTTTGCGTTGTCTGCCTGTTCAAATGGAAAGGAATCGTCCGAACCACTACAATCCGGAAGCGAGTCTCAAGACAGCGGTGCGGGTAAGCAGGAAACGGTCGAAATTGAATTGACCGGTGATACGATGGCTGTGCAGGGTGAGGGAGCCTTCGTAGACCTGAATTCGCTGGAGATCACACAGCCCGGAAAGTATGAAATCAGCGGAACCCTCGCTGATGGCCAAATTACTGTAAACAGCAGCGGCGAGGGAACAGTTACGTTGTACCTGAATTCCACCAATATTACCAATACAAGCGGAGCGGCTATTTCCGCCATTGACGCCGATAAAGTCGTGCTCGAGTTGGCCGAAGGCAGCCAGAACACGCTTACCGATGGGAAAACATATTTGTTGACAAATACAGACACCGAGGGGCAGGATGCGGTTATTTACAGTGCCAGTGATCTCACGATCAAAGGCAGCGGTTCTTTAACCGTAAATGGTAATTACCAAAACGGGATTCACAGTAAAGACGATATCGTCATTGAAAACGGTACCATCCTGGTAAATACCATTGCGGATGGGATCAAGGGAAATGATTCGGTCGAAATTCTGGATGGAACATTGACGATTTCGGCGGGCAGTGATGGTATTCAATCCAGCAACGATAGCGATCCTGAAAAGGGAACCGTATCCATTGAGGGCGGCACCCTTAGGATTACTGCCGGCTTGGATGGCATCCAGGCAGCCACTAATTTGACCATTAGCGCCGGAAATGTCACCATCGTATCCGGTGGAGGCAGCGTTAACAGCAGCACACAGTCGGGTTGGGGCATGCCGGGCGGAGGCATGGGGAATGTCGACCAAACCGAAGATTCTTCCGCCGCAACCGTTGAAAGCATGAAAGGTTTGAAAGCTGGTTCAGCGATCATAATCGATAATGGCACCATTCAGATTGATTCAGCGGATGATGCGATGAATTCCAATGACAGCTTGACTGTGAATGGCGGATCCATCCAGATCACCTCGGGAGATGATGGTTTGCACGCCAATTCCACATTGACTATCGACGATGGATTGTTGGATATTCAAAAATCCTATGAAGGAATCGAGAGTTCGCAAGTGACGATCAACGGCGGCGTGATCCACGTGGTTTCCAGCGATGATGGCATCAACGTTGCGGGCGGTAATGACGGTTCAGCCGCCAACGGCAGGGCAGGCCAAAACGGGTTCAGCCTGAACACGGATTCCAAATTGATCATCACCGGCGGAAACCTTGTTGTTAATGCTGATGGCGATGGGTTGGATTCAAACGGCTCAATCGAGATG
>CALGUJ010000381.1 GCA_937902055.1 uncultured Pelolinea sp. | reverse complement strand
GGATGTGAGCCTTGGCGGCGGTGTAGGCCTGCATGGTTTTATGGCGGTCGAGATGGTTGGGGGTGATGTTCAGCACCAGCGCGATGTGGGGTGAAACGGTCATCAATTCCAGTTGAAAACTCGAAAATTCGACCACCGCCCAATCCTCGGGCTGCATTTCTTCCAGGTTCTCGATCAGCGGAAAGCCGATATTGCCGCCTACCCAAACACGGCGCGGCGCGGCGACTGCTGCTTTGGCGATCTCGCCGCACAGGGTAGTGGTTGTGGTTTTGCCGGCCGAACCAGTGATGCCCAACACGCGGGCGGGCGCGGCTTGCAGGAATATTTGCGAATCATTGCTGAGCGGAATGCCTTTCTGCAACGCTGTCTGGATAAGAGGTAGTTCCAGCGGTACGCCGCCGGAAACGCAGATCAGGTCGATTTCCTGCAGCAATTCCAGGGGATGCCCGCCAAAGTGGCAGCGGATGCCCAGTTTTTCGAGCGAGTCCAGGCAGTCGTTGAACATTTGCTGCGGGCGACTATCGTTGAGGGTCACAACGGCACCATGCGCGGCAAGGAAGCGCGAAGCGGCCAGCCCCTGGCGGGCGGCCCCAATCACCAAAATGCGTTTTCCCTGCCAATTTTGCACGTCTTACTCCACAAATATAAATGCGATTCCCAACATGGCAGCGATCAGGCTGACCAGCCAGAAACGCTGCACCACCTGGGTTTCACTCCAACCCAGCAGCTCAAAATGATGATGCAATGGCGCCATGCGGAAGAGCCGTTTGCCATGCGTCATCCGAAAATATGCGATCTGCAGAACCACGCTGATGATCTCGGCGGTGGGGATGATGGCAATGATGGGCAGGATCAACCACTGCCCGGTCATCAGGGCGAAGACACCCAGGGTGGCGCCGATAGCCAGCGAACCTGTATCGCCCATGATCAATTCTGCCGGATGCACGTTGAACCACAAGAAGCCGAACAGAGCGCCCACCAGGGTAAAACAGAAACGACCGAGAAAAACCTCGCCCTGCATCAGGGCGATCGCGCCGTAAGCAACGAACGCCGTGGCGGAGATCAACCCCGCCAGACCATCCAACCCGTCGGTGAAGTTGACAGCGTTGGAATAGCCTACGATGACTACCGTGGCGAGGGGAATATACCAGGCGCCCAACTCGAGCGGTTCGGGGTAACCCGGCCAGTACATTTCGGGGACATTGACGATATATTTCAAGGCGTAGGCGGTAGCCAATCCAAGCGCGACCTGCCAGAGGAACTTGGTGCGGGCGCGCATGCCGAGGCCTTTGCGGTTACCACGGATCCCTTCCCAATCATCTACTGCGCCCAATAAAGAAAATGAAACCAGCACCAGCAACGGAATGAGGACAGACTGCCCAAGAATATCGAAACCCAGCAAAGTGGCTGCGTTGAGCAGTACCGTTAGCAGCAAAACCGGCGCGATGATCATGAAACCGCCCATGGTGGGCGTACCCATCTTTTCGATGTGGCGGGCAGGACCCTCCTCGCGGATGATTTTGCCAACCTTGAAGTATTTCAACAGATCGATCAACGGGCTGCCCCAGATGACCGTCATGACGAACGCAAGTAAACTCAGGGAAAGAGCCAGGGAAGTCTCTTTCATAAATTTTCCTCCAATATCGCCGCGATGCGATCCATGCGCAAACCGTGTGAACCTTTGATGAGGACCACGTCGCCGGACCGCAGGTTGTATTTCAGCACATCCGCGGCTTCCTGCGCGCTATCCACGCAGGTGATGGCGGTGGGCGGCAAGCCATCCTGGCGGGCGGAATCGGCAATGGTGCGGCCGCGCGGGCCGACTGCGATCAGATGCTGCACAACTTCTGCCGCGCGTTTGCCGACCAGTTCGTGGCCGCGTTGTTCATATTGGCCCAATTCGAGCATATCGCCCAACACGGCGATTTTCTGGCCTTGCAGCTCTTCCAGCAAATCCAGCGCCGCGAGGGTCGATTCGGGCGTGGCATTATAGGTATCATCGAGGATCAAAGCGCCGCTGTTGGTCTGAACGGCCACCAAACGCAATTGCGTATTGCTGGATGCCAATCCTTCTGTCACTTCCTGCCAGGAAAGGCCCGTGACAAAACCAGCCGCGGCTGCCCGCAAAATGGTCTGCACGGAATGCCGGCCCAGAATGGGGACTTCCATGCGTACGGATTGTTCTTTATAGTGCATACGGAATTGAATGCCCTTCAATCCGCGCCCCTGAATTTCATCCGCCCATAAATCCGCTTTGGGATCGAGGCCGTAGAACAACACCTGCGCCGATGTTTGGTCGGCCATGGGGCGCACGAAGGGATCATCGTAATTCAACACGGCAACCCCGTGCGGCGCGGCGGGCAGCGCCTGAACAAGTTCAGCTTTACCTTTGGCAATGGCTTCCTGCGAACCAGCGCGTTCGGCATGCACCGTGCCGATGTTGGTGATCACACCGATTTCCGGTTTGGCGATCCCGCACAGGAATGTGATTTCGCCGGGGTAATAGAAACCCATTTCAGCTACCAGGCATTCATACCCGCTGCCCAGGTTCAGGATGGTGAGGGGCAGGCCGATCTCGTTGTTGTAATTGCCGGGATTTTTATACGTGTGGTATTTTTGCGCCAAAACCTCGGCGATCAATTCCTTGGTGGAAGATTTGCCCACGCTGCCGGTGATGCCGATCACGCGCAGGGCCAGTTTTTCCCGCCAGTAACGCGCGATGGTCTGCAGCGCAGCCAGCGAATCTTCAACACGCAGGCAGAATGGCGTTTCCGGTATAACTGGCGCATTCGCGGGCAGGCTGCCGCGCAAATCCAATACGCGAACACTCTCCGGCATCTCTTGCTGGACCAGCGCCAGGCTGGCTCCATTTTTAAAAGCCGCCTGTACGTATTGATGGCCATCGGATTTTTCACCCGCCAGGGCGATGAAGAGCGATCCCGGTATGGCTTTACGGGAATCGATAACCGCTTCGGTGATCAACTGCCCGCAGGGGGCAACCCGGCGACCGGACAACGCAAGGATAATATCTTGTACCGTTATCATCTTTATCCTTCCTTTGCAACCAGATTTTGCAGGGCATCCTCCGGCGGGAGGTCAAGGTAAACCACCAATTCTTTGGCAATATCGCTGAACAAGGGAGCGGCAACCACCGAACCCCAGGGAGAAGCCTCGGGTTTTTCCAGCCAAACGTAGATCAGGAATTTTGGATCATCAGCCGGCCCCCAGCCAACAAATGAGGCATTGGTCAGGTCGGTGCTGTATTGGCCCTGGACAGGAATTTCAGCGGTACCGGTTTTGCCTGCGATCTCATAGCCGGGAACCAGTGCCAGAGAGGTTTTGTTCTCGAGCGCTTG
>CALGUJ010000380.1 GCA_937902055.1 uncultured Pelolinea sp. | reverse complement strand
CGTGATTCAGGTTCTTGTCCATCAATCGGAAAGTACGCCTTTCGGAGATTCCTGCCAATTCCGAAAGCGCTATTCCCAGGTAATCCGCTCCCATGCCAACCGCCTCGCCGTGGAAATTCCCGCCTGAAATAGCCAGGCCATCCTCCACGATCAAGGGATTGTCGGTGGCAGCGTTGATTTCAGCGGAAAGCGTATCCAACACGAAATCCAGCGTGTCCCGTACGGCTCCATGCACTTGCGGCGCGCAGCGCAGGGAATAGGCGTCCTGCACATGGGAGTGGGAATTGACGAAAGTGCTGCCCTGCAGCATTTCGGCGATATTGGCGGCGGAAACGATTTGCCCTTTCAACCCGCGCGCGCTGTGGATTTGCGGATGCAGCGAATCGGTGCGCGCCAGCAGCGCTTCAAAAGTGAGGCTTGCCGCCAAATCGGCCAATTGGCACAAGTAAGCGCTGTCGAAGGCGGCCAAAGCCAGGATCGCTGTCGAGAAAGTAGCCCCGTTGATCAGCGCTAGTCCGTCCTTGTTGGTTAGCACCAACCTTTGGATGCCTGCTTGCTGCATAGCTTTTCGGCCGCTGATTTTCGCGCCATTGTAATATGCCAGGCTCGATTCCGATTCTTTCTCTCCATCCATGCGGGTGGCAACCAGTGCCATCTGCGCTAACATGCAAAGGTCGCCGGAAGATCCCAAAGATCCTTTAGAATAAATCACCGGTATCACGCCGCGATTCAACATGTCCAGCAAGGTCTGAACCAGTTCGCGGCTGATTCCGGAAAATCCTTTCGATAACGTGTTGGCGCGGATCAGCATCGCCGCTCGCACAATCTCTTCAGGCAGTTCTTCGCCGGTGCCAACGGCATGGCTGAGGATCAGGTTGCGGTTCAGTTGTTGGCGTTCATCGGGAGTAATGGAACGGTCTGCGAAAATGCCGAATCCGGTATTCAATCCGTATACCGGTTTTCCTTGTGCGATAATGGCGTTCAGCCGTTGCTGCGATTTTTCAATGGATTGAATTGCTTTTTGAGATAGCTCGACCGGTTCTTTCTTGCGGGAAGCGTTGATCAGGGTACCGATATTTAAAGAATGTCCATCCAGACTTATCATGCAGCCACCTTGTTTTGTAAGATTTACCTGCGTCTTTCTCTTTCCAATTCTCTTTGGTAGTCTTTCTTTGCGATCTCTTGCCGCTTGTCGTATAGTTTCTTTCCTTTCGCCAATGAAATGTTTACTTTGGCTCTTCCATCCTTCAAATATATTTCTGTCGGAATTACAGTCAACCCCTTGCTGCGAATCGCTTGCCAGATTTGCCAGATTTCTTTTTTGTGAAGCAGCAGTTGGCGTTTTCTCTTGGGATCGTGGTTTTCCCGGCTGGCGGGATCGTATGGCGCGACATGGGCATTGATCAACCAGGCCTGATTTTCGTCGATCTGGATATATGCTTCGGCGATGCTGATCTGCCCGGCGCGAATGGATTTGATTTCGCTGCCTTTCAGCGAAATTCCGGCTTCGAAGTCTTCAAGCAGGAAATATTCGAATCTTGCTTTGCGGTTGGTTGCGATGATCTTTTTACCCATGCGACAATTTTAACATCCTATCGGGCATTGTAAAACTTCCATAAAAATTCTCATTTAATTTCTTTGTTCCAGAATTCCGCGGTAATATCGTAAGAAGAGAACCAAACCGTAATTCGGACGTATTAAGAGATATGAAGAAAATCACACTGGCCCTGGGGGGCGGAGGAACCAAAGGCTTTGCCCATATTGGGGTGATCCGCCAATTGGAAAAAGAAGGATACGAAATCGCGGCAGTGGCCGGCACCAGCGTCGGCGCGATCGTCGGCGCCATGTATTGTTCCGGTTTTTCCACGATTGAGATGGAAGGCTTCTCCAAGAGCCTCGATTTTTCCAAATTGATTAACCGCAGCACCAGTTCCAGCCCCTCGTTGGTTGGTATTCAGGGTTTGTTTAAATTGCTGCGGGAGAAGATCGGGGACGAGAATTTCGAGGATTTGAAAATTCCTTTCATCGCTACCGCAGTCGATATCAATTCAGGCCAGGAAATCCTGCTCGATTCCGGCCGGTTGCTTCCGGCCATGCAAGCCAGTTCAGCCATTCCCGGCCTGTTTCCCTCTGTGAAGTTCGGGCAGTTGGACCTGGTGGATGGTGGTGTTTTGGACCCTGTGCCGGTTTCCGCGGCGCGCTGGCTGGCTCCTGATTATCCCATCGTGGCTGTCAGCCTCTCCACTCCCATCGACGAATGGCAGGATGCGGGGCGCATTGGAGTGCCGTCTTACGTCCCCATCCCCGAATTCATTGTCCATCAATTCTCTCAGTTCCGCTTGAGCCAGGCGATGAAAATATTCATCGATTCCAACGATATCACTTCCAACATGATCGCCGAGCTGCGCTTGCGGATCGAAAAACCCGACGTTTTGCTCCAGCCTAAAATATATAAATATTCAATAGCCGACCAGATAGACGTGGACGAAGCGCTTGCCTACGGCGTGCAGGCGGTTGAAGAAGCAAAACAGCAGATCGAAAACGCTTTTTCTATTTCCCGGCGGGTCAATCGCTGGATGCGGCCTTCATATTTAAATGGTGTTTTGTTGAGCGAGAGGATTCCGGGTTCAACGGCTGCGGATAATGGATAGCAATGCCAGGATGATCCCGATGCTGGCGATGATCAAGATCACCAACCCCATTGGGATTCCTCCCACGAACGATCTTTGGGAAATGTCCACGTAGGTGGGCACGGCCAGCGATTCCGCGGGGGTGTAAGTGGCCAGTCGGGTCGGTATGGGCGTGGTCAGGAACTGGGCCGCCATGGTCGGATTGATGGTTTCAGTCACCAATGGGGTTTGCGTGGGCGGGATTTCCACGATTGGCACTTCACCCGCCGATAGCGAAACCGGCGGCGAATACACCCATCCCTGATTTTCCGGACCTCCGTAATATTGAATAAGCAGCCAGTCTCCACCCTCCGAGCGTCCCAGCACCGCGGCTTCCTGCCCGGCAACCAGTCTTCCAACCAGATCATACATGACTCCCGGGCCTGAGCGCACGTTAACGTATTCCTGGTCCAAAGGAACGGTGACCATCACTCCCCTGGGCGTTCCGGTCACAGTCGGGACGGACCCTGTGGGCTGCTGCAGCTTGACCTGCGCGTCCACCGTACGCGTGTTAGCAGAAAAGACAAGAAACAAAATTGCTACAATTATCGTATATGAAATGTTTTTACGGAGCATGGTTAACCTGTTAAGAGGATAAGATTATAATCCAACGGTATGGAACAAAGAATTTTTCACGGAGATTTCTCGACCGATGATTTGGCTGCCTGCCTGCTGGTGCATTTCAACCGCGGCAACCTGGCAGTCGATCGTTATCAGTCCGATGATACCACGATCGTCCAAATCAGAACCCGCGAAAACCGCCCCTCCGGCGGTGACACCGCGCTGACTTTCACTTTCCAAAAGGTATCCGATGGTGTGGCAGTTCAAGCCGGTCAACAGGCCTTGTTTGGTGTGGCGGCCAGCCTGGGCATTTCCGCGCTGACGGCTATGCGTAATCCGCTCAATTTGCTCCACCGCCTCGATGATATTGCCCAGGATCTCGAATCGATGCAATTGACTGACGAGGCCTGGAAAGTCCTGAACGCCAACGCGCAAGCCATGGGCAGCGGTTATGAACTCTCCGCGCGCTTGCACCGTATCGCCTGTGAATATTGTCTGACCGCTAATCCGGTCGGGGCTGCCAGTTGCGCGGCTTGCGGCGCGCCGTTAGGCAACGCCCAGCCGGCCACTTGCAAGAATTGCGGTTACGTTGTCTTAAATTCGGAAACGATCTGCCCAAATTGCCGTAAAGCGCTTTGATTCCCTTCAGGAAGATTTGAACCAACGGCGATTGTCGCTTTGGATGAATATTTCCGCTTCCGGCGGCCCCCAGCTTCCCGGTTGATATTGAGGCAGCTTTTCCACCGGATTGGCTTCCCACGAATTCAGGATATCGCTGACAAACCGCCACTGTTCCACCACTTCATCGGTGCGGGTGAACAAGGTTTGATCGCCCTGGATGCAATCTAGCAGCAATCGTTCATACGCCTCGGGCGGTTCCGCTCCGAAAGCATCCTGATAGCAGAATTCCATCTTCACCGGCGCAATCTGATTGATGGGGCCGGGTTTCTTGGCTCCCAGCGTCAGGTTGATCCCCTCATCCGGCTGCAGCCGCATCACCAGCACGTTTGGCGCTTCGCCGGCTATATTCCGCCAGTTGAACAGGGAAAGCGGTACCTGCTTGAATTGGATGGCGATTTCTGTTTCCCGCACCGGTAACAATTTCCCGCTGCGAATGTAGAAAGGTACGCCTGCCCAGCGCCAGTTATCGATCAAGACCTTGGCAGCCAGGTAAGTTTCAGTGGTTGAACCGGGAGCCACTCGTTCTTCCTGTAAATATCCCTTGATTTCCTGGTTTCCCGTTTTTCCCGCTGCGTATTGTCCCCTGACGGTGTTAACCAGCGCGGATTCGCCGCGCATTGGGCGAAAACTGCGCATTACCTTTAATTTTTCGTCGCGGACTGACGATTCGTTGAAAGCGTAAGGCGCTTCCATGGCCGTCAGCGTGATCAATTGCAGCATATGATTGGCGAACACATCCCGGATCACGCCGGATTTGTCGAAATAGCCCGCCCGGCTGCCTACCCCCACCGTCTCCGCTACTGTAATCTGCACGTGATCGATGTAATGGTTGTTCCAAAGCGGCTCAAAAATACCGTTGGCAAAGCGAAAAACCAGGATGTTCTGCACGGTTTCTTTGCCCAAATAGTGATCGATGCGGTAGATCTGTTCTTCGGAAAAACAATTGTGCAGGGCTTTTTCCAGGTCTTCCGCGGTTGCCAGGTCGCGCCCGTAGGGTTTTTCCACAACGATGCGTACAGCGTCCTTTTGGTAGGCGTAATCCCGGCACACCGATAGATTCTGGATGATGCTGATGTATTCATCCGGCGGCGTCGCCAGATAGAAGATCACTTTCCGGTAGCTTTTTTCATCCAAATAATGCAGCAGCCGGTTATAACCCGCCGGATCCTGAAAGTCGGATTGTATGTAATGGGAATTTTCCAGCAATCGTTCCATGACTTCCTGCCTCACCGGTTTCGCCCTGGCAAATTCCCGGATCCCAGCGGAAAGTTCTTCCTTCAATTGCCGGTCATCCCATGGACGGCGCGCGAAACCGATGACATGCAGCGGTTCCGGCAGCCGATTTTCAGCTTGCAGTTGATATAAAGCCGGCAGGAGTTTTCGTTTGGTTAAATCACCGGTTACGCCGAATATCACCAGCGCCGCGGGTGATATATTTTTACTCTCTCCTGGATGATTTTCTTCCCTTTTCATGCAGTTAACCGCCTCGTTAAAATACTAAAATGAATTGTGTCATTTATAATACATGTAAATCTGCACATTGATTATTCACATATTATATAAAAATGAACCTAAAAAACTCAATAACGGATGTCCCCGGTATCCAGGTTGGCCAGGCTGAAGATTCCACCGCGTTGACCGGCTGCAGCGTTGTGATTTGCCGGGATGGCGCAACCGGCGGCGTTTCGCAACGCGGAGGCGCTCCCGGTACGCGAGAAACTGACCTGTTGCGGCCGATGCACGCAGTAGACAAAGTGCACGCGGTTATGCTGGCCGGCGGTTCGGCTTACGGGCTGGATGCAGCCGGCGGTGTGATGCAATATCTTGAAGAGCAGAAGATCGGTTTCAATACCGGCGTGGCATTGGTGCCTATTGTACCCGGCGCCATCTTGTTCGACCTTGCGATCGGCAGCCCAAAAATTCGTCCGGATAAAGCCATGGGGTATCAGGCCTGCCTGAACGCTTCCACGGAAAAACCAGCCGAAGGCAATCACGGCGCGGGCTGCGGGGCGACTGTCGGAAAGATCATGGGCATGGGCCAGGCCATGAAATGCGGCATCGGCACAAGCTCGCTGGAAGTGGTGCCGGGTGTCTTTATCGGCGCGCTCGTCGCGGTCAACGCTTTCGGCGATGTAGTCGATTACAAAACCAACCGGATCGTTGCCGGCGTCCGCAGCCTTGAAAAAGGTCCGCTCAAGGTTGGCAAGGGAGGATATTTTGCCGATTCGCTCGAAATGATGCGGTCGAAACTGGGCCGCTTGGCCTTATCGTTTGCCGGCAGGCAAAACACCGTCATCGGCGTGATCGCTGCCAATGCGGATTTGAATAAGGAAGGGGCCAACAAGTTCGCCGATGCCGCGTCCAATGGCATCGCGCTGGCGATCCGCCCGGCCTTTACTATGCTGGATGGCGATACCGTCTTCAGTCTGGCAACCGGCAAGAAACAGGTTGACCTTAATTTGCTGTGCGCTTTCGCTCCTTATGTGTATGCCGAAGCGATCCTCAACGCTGCGCTGAACGCCGAAGCGGCGGGCGGATTGCCATCCGCGAGCGCGATCTCGCCATAATTCTGGAAAGGAATAAGACAATGACTCACCTGGTTGCCGATACACTATCCTGCATCTCCATTCCCGATGCGAAAATGTTGGGTTTGGCGTATCTACCTCAGATCATCATATTTGGGGATGAGAGTTATCGCGATGACACCGAGATGGATTCGGAGACGTTTATCAAACGCTTGAAAGCATCTTCGGTGTTGCCTAAAACATCCGCGCCTTACCCCAGCCTTTATCATCCATTCTTCGAAAAAATGGCGCCGTCCGCGGAACCGATCTTGGTGATTTGCCCATCCAAACTGATCAGCGGTACGGTTCGCTCTGCTGAAACGGCCGCCGCTGATTTTCCGCAATTGGATATCCGGATCATCGATACCGGTACGATTGGTTCAGCCCTGGGGTCCATCGTGCGCAAGGCGGTTGAGTGGCAAAAAGCCGGCCTGCCGGCGGACGATATTGAAGCCCGCATTAAGGAACTTTCATTCCGCAGCCGGACTTACTTCCTGGTTGATACGCTTGAGTATCTGCACAAGGGCGGGCGTATCGGTGCGGCTCAGGCCCTGGTCGGTAGCATGCTGCAAATGAAACCCATTCTGTACATCCATAACAGCATGGTGGATGCGTATACTACCGAACGCACGCGTAAAAAAGCGTTGGCCAAATTTCTGGAAGTGATCCTGGCGGAATGCCCCAAATCCGAGGATGCCTGTGCGACCATCGAGCATGGGGGCGTTTTGGAGCAGGCGCAGGAACTGGCAGCGGTTTTGAAATCCGAACTCGACGTGAAAGAGATTCCGCTCACATTCCTGCCGCCGGCGATCATGGTGCACGGAGGCCCCGGCGTATTGGGTGTCAGTTATTTTGCCGGTAAATAAGGTGTAATTATATTTCGCGGGCGATGATTATTCACCGCCCGCTGCTATTTTAATAAGATGAATCGAGAATCTCGATCAATTCGTCATGGGTCAATTGCACCGGATTGCCTTTCATGCTGCTGGAATGACCCGCTTTTTCCACGATCTGCTCGAAATCCGAACGGCTGATGCCCAAATCCGCCAGGCGCGGGATATTCAGATCCCGGCAAATTTCCCTCATCCACTCAGCGCCTTCTTCCGGTTTCGCCGCTGCTTTTCCGGTCATCCATTCCGCGATTTCCGTGTAACGCTTGAGGACTTCGCTTTCGCCCGCCCGTTCTTTTACTGCCTTGATGTTCACGCTCATCACCGCCGGCATCACAGCGGCGCAGATCGTACCATGCGGCGCGTCAAACATGCCGCCTATTGGTCCGGCGAAACCGTGCGATGCGCCCAGCCTGGCATTCGCCAGGGATAATCCGCCCATCAGGCTTACCCAGGCCATTTGCCCCCGCGCTGTGCGATCCTGTCCGTCTTGATAAGCCTTGTAGAGATTACCTGCCGCCCGCGGGATGGCATCCCGGCAGAACATATCCACCATGGCATTGGCGCCATTGGAGACGTACGGCTCGATCACCTGGATGAATGCATCCATGCCAGTTGAAGCGGTCAGCGCCGGGCTCATGGACATGCTTAATTCCGGATCGACCAATGCCACATCCGGCAGCATGGTTGCGCTGCGCATGCTGACCTTGACCCGCTTCTCAGGTACCGCGATGACCGCGTTGCGCGTGACCTCGCTGCCTGTGCCGGCTGTGGTGGGTATGGCAATGTAGGGTTTGGAGCGGTTGCCGATCTTCTTCCCCAATCCGACCACTTCCAGGTAATCCATCATATCCCCGGGATTGGCTAACATGGCCGCAACG
>CALGUJ010000379.1 GCA_937902055.1 uncultured Pelolinea sp. | reverse complement strand
GGGCAGAGAGCGTAGGTACCTATTCCGGAACAGCGTGAGGCTGTTACCGGAATAGGTATGAGAGGGCCGGGTCGTAGTCTTCTGCACGAGCAGAGGGCAGAGGTAATCATTCTCCCTCTCCCTGATGAGGCGTATAAATTCGAAGCAAGCATTGCCTCAGGGAGAGGGCCAGGGGTGAGGGCGAGACATATAGGCAAAACAAGCCATTGCGATTAGGGGAAATCAAGTCAATCACCTCAACGAAGCCAAAATCGCCTCAACCACCTGATTCAAATTATCAATCACCTGATCATTCGTGAAACGGATAATTCGGTAATTCAGCTCCACAAAAGCCTTTTCCCTCTCCTCATCCTGCCCTTCCCTGCCAACGTGAACCCCACCGTCAATTTCAATAATCAGTCTCTTACTCCTGCAGCAGAAATCGACAATATAACTTCCCACCGGTTCCTGCCGATAGAACTTGTATCCGCCCAATTGGCGATTCCGTAAAACCCCCCACATGATCTGCTCTGCCTTTGTGGAATGCTTTCTCAGTTTCCGTGCGAGATCTGTTTGTGAATTTTCCGGCATGGATTTACTCCCCATTTATATCTTGATTACAGGTCCCCTCACCCCTGCCCTCTCCCGCTGGAGAGGGAGCCATCAATCTCTTCCGGCATTGCGCTGGTATTTCCAGATCAGGTTATCCAGCGAGCGCGGGGTCAGGTTGGGGTAATCCTTTGCCAGCATGGCGCAGGTTTCTGCCAGGACGCGCTGGCACTCATCATCCGAAAGCTGTTCTCCGGTTGCGGAATACAGGAAACGTTTAACCATTCTGTCAGGCTTGATGAAATTGGTATCTCCAGCCAGCATGCAAAAATAGCGCAGCGACACCCCGCTGTGCTGCCCGGGGATTTCCTTGATGGCGGCTTCGAACTCAAAATTTTCTTGTATATTGCTCGCATCTTGAAAGTGATCCACACCATAATCCGCCAAAGCTTGCGCAAAAAGAGCAGCCGCTTCCGCTTTCAGGATACCGCCTTTAGTAGACGTGCGTTGTCGGTTGCGGTAAATTTCGTCCGCCATGCGCTCGGTGCCGTATTCGCGGTTGATTCGCAAAAATTCCGCAATGGAAAGCTGTTCCTCGCGCGCGGGCACCTGTGCCGCGCGCGAAAGCTGCAAATGAAAATAATCGCAGAAGCGCCGCACCGTCGCCTCGGTCGAGCTGTAGCGCACCCCGATGGAGAAAACCGCGTCAATCACGCACAAAGGCAAACTGTAATAGGAATAAGCCTGATCGGTCAGGATGGCCTGCGCCAGGTCGAGATGGGCGCGGCAGTAGGCGCTGATGGCACCGATGGTCATATTCCCTCCGTTTGAAGCTATTTTACAAATTCATGGTCTTTTTGTAAATTGGTATTTTACAAAATCGGGTGTTTTTGTAAAACAAAAAATCCACCGGTGAAAATTCTCTCAAACTTGGTTATCCTCAATGGACAGAATTTATGTTCTATCATACAATACTATCAGGGAACCAAGAAGGGTAATTATGGATAAAGATAGAGCCATCAAGCTGTTCAATAATAAAGAGATCCGCGTCGAGTGGAACGAGGATGAGGAAAAATGGTATTTCTCTGTAATCGATGTGATCGCTGTCCTGACCGACAGCGCCAATCCGCGCAAATACTGGAGCGTCCTAAAGACACGTTTGAATAAAGAGGGTAGCCAGTTGGCTACAAATTGTAGCCAACTGAAAATGCAGTCTTCCGACGGAAAATATTACAACACCGACGTGGCCGATACCCGGCAGCTCCTTCGTATCATCCAGAGCATCCCCTCCCCCAACGCCGAACCCTTCAAGACCTGGCTGGCCCAGGTCGGTTACGAGCGCGTGGAGGAAACCGAGGATCCTGAAAAGACCATCGACCGCGCCATGCAAACCTACCTGGCCAAGGGTTACTCCACCGCCTGGATCAACCAGCGCCTCAAGAGTATCGAGGTGCGTAAGGAACTCACCGATGAATGGCGGCAGCGCGGTGTGCACCAAGGCGGCGAGTTCGCCATCCTCACCGACGAGATCACGCGCGCCTGGTCCGGCCATACCGTGCGCGATTATAAAAAGCTGAAGGACTTGAAGAAGGAAAACCTGCGCGACAACATGACCAACCTGGAGCTGGTGCTCAACATGCTGGCCGAAGCTGCCACGGCCGAGATCTCCAAGGAGAAAAAACCGCGGGACTTCGACCAGAACAAGACCGTCGCCCGCCAGGGCGGCGCAGTGGCCGGCGGCGCCCGCCGCGAGATCGAAGGGCGCACCGGCAAACCCGTTGTCACCTCCAAAAACGCCCGCGACCTGTCGGCTGGCGGGGATGAGAAAGTCAGAAAATCGCTGGATAATAGGAAGGGGAAAAAACCTTCATAACGAAAATGTATTTCAACTCCAACATCCTTATGTCAAGCCGGGTTTAATACAGCAGAAAACACAAAGGTTGTCGATGGTTATAATCCCTCCATTCTGAAGCAATTCTCCAAATTCCAAGAGCTGAAGGGGACTTTTTCTGTTGCGATCGACTTGCACAGGTTATTACCCCTAACAAAACCACGTCCATTCATCTTCTTACAGTACATTTGTTACTGCAATAATTACTTGACAAATTATCATATCTTACTATAATTACAGTATGCTTTCTACTGTATTTATTTATGGCGAGGTTTTATGATAACACACCTGGGTGATATTTCCGAAATTCAGGTTGGATATCAATCACGAGAGGGTATCCACCCGCAGATAAATGGCAATCACTTTTTACTACAAACGCGGGATTTCGACAACCACCATCAAATAAATTGGTCGAACTTGATCAAATTCACGCCTTCCGGTTTTGGCGCTAAATCCGAAGTCAGAAAGGGCGATGTGTTATTCCTGGCCAAGGGACAGGATAATTATGCAATTTTTATAAACTTTGAGAGGGACAATATTCTGGCTGGAAACTCGTTCTATATAATCAGGACGAATCCGGAGACAGTCTTGCCCGACTTTCTGGCATGGTGGATCAACCAAACTCCTGCGCAAGAGTATATCCGCCTGAACCGTAGCGGAAGTTCGCTTCCCTTTCTTTCTGTGGCTTCATTATCAAATCTCGAAGTCCCCATCCCGGATACAAAAATACAGCAAAAAATTTGTAAACTGGAAACGCTGAGACGAAAAGAAAGTGATTTGCTGATTCGATATCTCACGAAAAAATACGCTTTGATTCAAGCGGTGTGTTTAAATGCAATTTCAAAAGGAGAAGAATAAACATGTTAAATTCACATGCCGGAAAAAATGAGATTGGTCAAATTGTCTGGGCGGCTTGCGACACTTTCCGCGGCGCCGTGGATCCGTCGGAATATAAGAACTATATCCTCACCATGTTATTTGTAAAATTCTTAAGCGATTTACGAAAGGATGTCCTCGCGGACTATACCCAACGTTACAATGGCGACATGGTCCGTGTGCAGCGCGCCATGCAGCGGGAACGCTTCGTGATGCCCATTGAAGGCACATTCGATTATCTCTACGAACGCCGTGACGCGGCGAATATAGGCGAAATAATCAATATCGCCTTGGTAAAAATCGAGGATGCCAACAAAGCTAAACTGGAAGGTGTTTTTCGCAATATTGACTTCAATAGCGAAGCTGCGCTGGGTCAAACCAAAGATCGTAACCGTCGATTAAAGAATCTATTGGACGACTTTGCCGATCCACGGCTTGATCTACGTCCTTCAGTGATTGGAGATGATGATCTGATTGGCGATGTCTATGAATATTTGATCGAAAAATTTGCCGCCGGCGCTGGTAAGAAAGCCGGGGAGTTTTATACCCCAAAGCAGGTTTCACAATTATTGGCAAAACTGGTTCAGCCAAAACCGGGGGATCGAATCTGTGATCCAGCCTGTGGTTCGGGTTCTTTATTAATCCGAGTCGCAAAAGAAACCAATAGTCCCGACTATTTTTTGGGTGGTCAAGAATCGAATGGTTATACATGGGCATTGTGTCGGATGAATATATTCTTG
>CALGUJ010000378.1 GCA_937902055.1 uncultured Pelolinea sp. | reverse complement strand
CACCGAGATCTACACTCTTTCCCTACACGACGCTCTTCCGATCTAGCCGAGTGGTCGCGCCGATCACGGTAAAGCGCGGCAGTTTCAGGCGGATCGACCTGGCCGATGGGCCCTTGCCAATGACGATATCCAGCGCGTAATCTTCCATAGCCGGATACAGCACTTCCTCCACCGCCTTGCCCAACCGGTGGATTTCATCAATGAACAGGATATCCCCGGCGTGCAGGTTGGTGAGGATGGCAGCCAGGTCGCCGGCGCGTTCGACGGCCGGCCCGGCGGTGATTTTAATGTTGACTCCCATCTCGTTGGAAAGCACATGCGCCAGAGTCGTTTTGCCCAGGCCGGGCGGCCCGTAAAACAGCACATGGTCGAGCGGTTCATTGCGCTTGCGCGCCGCCGCGATCAGGATGCCCAGGTTCTCACAGATCTGCTCCTGGCCGATGATTTCATTCAGCTTGCGCGGCCGTAAGGCCTGGTCAACGCGGTCGTCCGGCCGCGGTTCCGGTGAAATGACGCGGTTTGGAGAGTCACTCATGGCGTGAATTATACCTTATCTGCCCATTGCGACTATAATTGGATCAGCAAACAATCCAATTGGAGACCGGCATGTCCAACGTTTTTGTATCCTCCCACCCGCTGATTGCCCACAAACTCAGCAAGATGCGCGATGTCGCCACCGAACCAAAAAAATTTCGCGAACTGGTGCGCGAAATCGCCGGGCTGCTGGCCTACGAAGCCACAGCCGACCTTGCCACGACCGCGGTCGATGTTCAAACGCCCCTGGCTGTGACCCGGGCCGCACAGTTCAAGGATAAAATCGGCCTTGTGCCGATCCTGCGCGCGGGGTTGGGCATGGTGGAAGGCTTTTGGGAGCTGATGCCCTCCGCCGAAGTCTGGCACATCGGCCTGTACCGCGACGAAAAAACGCTCAAACCGGTGGAATACTATAACAAGTTGCCCATTGAGCCCACCGTCTCCGTTTGCCTCATCCTGGATCCTATGCTGGCGACCGGCGGTTCCGCGACCGCCACCGTGGACGTGCTGAAGCGCTGGGGCGTTTCCAAAATCAAATTCGTCGGCCTGATTGGCGCGCCGGAAGGCATCGCCAACATGCAGCGTCATCACCCGGATGTGCCCATTCACCTGGCAGCCATCGACGATCACCTCAACGAACGCGGGTATATCGTCCCCGGCCTGGGCGACGCCGGCGACCGGCAGTTTGGCACGGCTTAAGCAACGGAGAGTAACAAAAAGACCTCTTTCGCCTGAATGAGGTCTTTTTCTTGTTTCGTTGGACTATTGATTTCCATTATCCGCCGATCTGCAGCATACAACGGCCTTCCGGCGCGGGGCGGCTGGCCAGTTCGTGCCCCAGCGGTTTCACATTTACCGCCTGCTGGATCAGGGGCAGGATTGGTTGGCCGGAGCGCAGCGCGTCCTTGAGATTGACTTCCTCAGCGCTCATCAGGCACGGCCGGATGGTTCCATCCGCGGTCAGGCGCAGCCGGTTGCAGGTGCCGCAAAATGCCTCGCCCAGCGCCGCGATCATACCCACCCGACCCTGCGCGCCGTGCAGGTGGTATTCGACCGCCGGACCATTGCCGCTTTTGTCCGTCACGGTCTCCAATCCCAACGTTTCCAGTTGTGCGCGGATTTCGCGGATGGGATAGTACATCGTTTCTGGCAGCGGGAAACCGTCGCCCCAGGGCTGCTGGTTGCCCAGCGGCATCAACTCGATGAAGCGCACATGCCACGGGCGTGAGATCGACAGGCGCGCCATCGGGATGATTTCATCCTCATTAATCCCACGCATCACCACCATGTTGATCTTGATCGGCGTCAGGCCGTATTTTTCGGCAGCATCCAGGCCGCGCATCACCCGCTCGATCGAGCCCACCCGGGTAATCCGTTGAAACAGCTCGGGCTTCATTGTATCCAGGCTCACATTGATGCGCTTCAAGCCCGCTCTGGCCAGGTCTTCGGCCTGCTGTTCGAGCAGCAAACCGTTGGTCGTCAGGCTGATGTCCTCAATACCAGGAATGGCCGCCAGCATGCCGACCAGTTCGGGCAGGTTGGGCCGCACCAGCGGCTCGCCGCCGGTCAGGCGCACCGCCCGCACGCCCTCGGCGGCCATTACCCGCACGATCTTGGCGATCTCCTCATAGCGCAGGATTTCATCGTGTGATTTCCACGGCACGCCCGCCAGCGGCATGCAATACACGCAGCGCGAATTGCAGCGGTCGGTGACGGAAATTCGGAGATAGGTGATTTGACGTCCCAAAGAATCGATCAGCATGGTTCTCCGCTTTGAGCCTGACCTGGAAACAGCCTGCAAACGATTGTATCACCCCGGAGGAGGGTGCACACCGTATCATTGCTCTCTATTCGG
>CALGUJ010000377.1 GCA_937902055.1 uncultured Pelolinea sp. | reverse complement strand
ACCACCGCAACATGGGCGGATTGGGAGCCTGCCTGCTCAATGAGAAAGTCTATTGCGAGGTCATTTGCGACGGGCTGCACATTGACCCGGTTATGCTCGAGCTGATGTTCCGCATCAAAGACCGCAGCCACTGGTTGATGATCTCCGATTCCAGCGAAGCCGCCGGCGCGCCGGAAGGAACGTACAAATTCGGAGAATTCAAGGTAATCGTCGACAGCCAGGGATTCTGCAAAACGGATACCGGACGCCTGATGGGCTCCACCAAATCGGTTCTATTCGGCATATCCGTCCTGGCAGACCGGTTGCACATTCCTCTTGAGGAAATCCTGCGCATGTCCTCCCTGAATGCCGCCCGCTTTTACGGCTTTGGGACGCAAAAAGGTTCCATCGCTATTGGCAAGGATGCCGACCTGGTTGTGATCGATGACCAATACGAAGTGGTCGACACCTATGTGGAAGGCCGCAAAGTTTACGATTCCAGGAAAGAAAAAGGCTTTTTTAAGCAAGATTACATATCCAAATTCAAAGCTGATTAATCAGTTTATGTAAAAGCTCAATCCCAATAAAAAAATCATCAACTATAAGATAGTTGGTGATTTTTATTCTGTACAAAGGCAGCGGACATCTCTCTGAATGAATATAGTCACTTTTGTCTTCCAAAATCGGTATCAGGTTTTCTTTTTTTTATCCTCTTCGATTAAAACGCCGCACTAGGCGGTCCATAGAGTATAGGATCGATAATAAGAAAAAACACCAAAAAGCAAAATCAGTCAAGGATACTTGACCGCTGTTCCACTTCAGCCATTGGTTGAAAAACCGCTGGAGGACAACAGGCATAAAGAGAGAATCTGAATTGATGTTTAAAAAACCGAATGACCACACAATCATCATTCGGCCAAGGAACCAGATCAATCCCTGCCCCAGCACCGGGATCGAGATGACCAGGCAGATTAATACCAACACCATTCCGACAGATACACCGGAACTGAATAACTGGAAAGCCGGTCCGGGAAGCTGCAAACAATAATAACCGCAACCGATCATCAAGATAAATATTAAGAGGCCGCTGAAAAATTTTAAAATTGCATCCCAGGCCCTCAGATTTGATTGCCGGGATGTTGCATCAGCCAGTATTTTATCTTTCTCGGGTGTTTCAATATTTGTTCCCTCGCCGACCTGGGCGCTTCCTGAATCTTTTTTGAATCTGCTGAACTCATCCAGATACGCCGGTTGATCCTTGAATTGGGGCAGAAAATATTTTCTTGTTTTATTCCCTCGCCGGAGAAACAATAAGATTGCTAAACGTGTGCCGTAGTAGGCGAAAAGATCGACGTTTTCTATCTCCGTTACTGCAATCTTTTTAGTATTCCATACTAATGGAAATATCAACAACGGTTTGCGGTGATCAATCGTCCCATCGGAAAATGATACACGGGTAATAAGAACTTCCATGAAGGAATAAACAAAAATCCATCCGATCAAATAAGCCGGAACACCCAAAAAAAGGAAAGCGATCACGGCTGCCGTACTTTTTTCCATGCCGGTGCCGGTCAAACCCCACAGTAATACAAACGGGATCACCCAGCAAACCAATCCAAACGGCAAAGTGACCAGCCATATCCAACCATGATCCTTGATCAAATCAAAATGATAAACGCGAAAATGGTTGTTCATCTGCAATTCTCCCAACTCTACGAACATTATATAATGGAGATGATAACGTTACTTGGGAGGCGTGCCATGAAAAATGCTTTCAAGTTCATGATTAAAGCGTACTTTGGCGGGTGCATTGGCTGCTTTGGGGCACTTTCATTCCTTTTGATTCTGCTCTTGATCATTGCTTTGGTTTTAGGCCCTTCCATTATGAATAGCGCCAATTCAATCATCCAATCATTCACCCATTCACTCAACCAGGTAATCCCTCTGCCAAGTTCGGGGAATGCTAATGCCGGTATCGATATGGAGAATTTACCCGTATTTGAAGTCTTCCTTACGAAAGAAAATAACCCTGATGCAGCCCATCTTGATTCTTTCCAGGTTGCAGATTATAAGAATGTACGGTTCTGGGTACGCGCGCCCAAAGGACAGTCCATGGATTTCAATCTCCTCTTGACCATGCCCGATAGAAGGCAAGTCCAGTTCGGACCGACCTTCAAAACTGATCCCACGGGGAATCCCGTTTCCTGCGGACAATTTGGCGATACCGCGCCACAACCCGGAAAGTACAAGCTGGAAGCTCAATTGACTGGTACATCCGTGACGGTCGGCGAATCTGAATTCGAGGTCGTTACGGGAGATAAATAAAATCCAATATATCCCCCAAAAAAGCCTCCTTGTTTTCACGCGTAGGGGTAATAAACTCCAAAACAATAAAGTTCTTTCTTGTTGTAGTTATTCTCCACTGCTGAAATATATTGAGAAAGCATCAGCCTGCTTTCGTTTGCCGGAATCCTTATAAGGAATAATCGGATGGTTTTTTTCATTTGAAAAATCTCGAATCCTAATTGCTTATTTATAACCGCCTGCAGCAACAATTATTTCTACATTTTATATACACAGTTGATTTATAATTATCGTGGTGGAATGCTGAAAGTGCTTTCAATGAAAGGACAAAAGTCGCAACAATGAAGAACGGGAAAAAAGTTCCGACCATTTTCGATGTATCCGAATTATCCGGGTACAGTATTTCCACCATCTCCCGGGTGATCAATAACCCGGAAAAAGTGAATGACGAAACCCGCCGGAAGATCAACGACGCCATCGACCAATTGGGATTCATCCCCAAGGCC
>CALGUJ010000376.1 GCA_937902055.1 uncultured Pelolinea sp. | reverse complement strand
CCTCAACAAAAATACCCCGCACGGTGGAGCTGTCGCCATTGGCAATCGATTCCACAAAATTTTGCAGCGCTGCTTCTTGATTTACGCTGTCTGCCCGTGATGTGTTTTCACTTATTTCAGGGTTGTACGCAACCGGATCGCTGAGAATATCTGAGTGAGTTGTCTGGATTCCCGTAACCGGAATTACCAAAAAACTGGATATCCAGATACTGATAAATAATGCAGAACTGAACAGCAGATATTTAATGTTTTTGCCAGAGGCTTTCATCATTTCCCTTTTTTTGATAAGAGCCCCAGGCAAACAGGCAGCACATCTGCTGTCGATTTCTGGCACGTTTTCGGTAGCCCGGCCATCATAACCCGGTTGGGTTTTAGATCCGTGGCTTTGCGCCGCCAGTTTTCACTGGTTTAGCTCTTATCGAACGTACTAACTTGTTAACTTCCCGTAAAACAAAAAACGGACTCCGCCAAGCGCGAAGTCCGTTGATTAAACGAAAAAGACCTTCGGCGGCTTGGCAGTCATGGTCTCCAATGAGACTTTAGACCCATAGCTTTGCGTCGCCAGTTTTCGCTGGCTTTGCCTTTATCGAGTCACTTTATAATGTTCTAAAACTAAGGTTAGCACAGATTATAATGACTGTCAACCTACCGATTATTGGTAATTTATAAGAAATTAGTCGCAAGGATTTTAGTCTACTTCATGAAAAATACCCTGATCAGCACACAATCCATAAAAGAACGCGCTTTCCTGGTGGGCGTCGAGTTGGAGGAACATCAAGCACTGTTATCGATTGAGGATTCTCTGGAGGAATTGGCGCTGCTGGTAAAGACTGCCGGTTTAAAAGTTATCGGTCACGAAACCCAGCGCCTGGTAACACCCAACCCGGCTACCTACATAGGCAGCGGAAAAGTGCAGGAAATAAAAGCAATCGCCGAAAGCCTCCACGCTGATGTGATCCTGTTCGATGATGAACTCTCGCCGCGCAATTTCCGCGAACTGGAGAACGTTTTTGGTTCTCATGTGCGCGTGATCGACCGGACAACATTGATCCTCGATATTTTTGCCCAGCACGCGCAATCGCATGAAGGAAAACTGCAAGTCGAACTGGCGCAGTACGAATACCTGCTCCCCAGACTCACGCGCGCCTGGACGCACCTGGCCAGGCAGGCAGGCGGTGGAGCCGGCCGCACCGGCAGCGTTGGCGGGGTTGGTTTACGCGGGCCCGGCGAAACCCAATTGGAAGTTGACCGCCGGCGCGTGCGTGAAAGGATATCGCGCTTAAAAAACGATCTTGAAAAAGTCCGCCAGCACCGTCAGCGTTACCGCGCCAATCGTAAACGATCTCTCATCCCCGTGGTCACGCTGGTCGGTTATACCAATGCCGGTAAATCCACATTGCTCAACAACATGACCCACGCAGATGTACTGGTAGCCAACCAATTATTTGCCACATTGGACCCCACCACGCGGCGCCTGGAATTGCCGGGTGGAAACGCGGTATTGATGACGGATACAGTGGGGTTCATCCAAAAGCTGCCAACCAACCTGGTGGCCGCATTTCGCGCCACGCTGGAAGAGATTACCGAATCCGATCTGCTGCTTCACATCGTGGATGCCACCCATCCAAACGCGCTGCAACAATGGCGATCGGTGCTCGACACGCTGCACGAAATCGACGCAGAGCACATACCGATGATTACGGTGCTTAATAAAATAGACCGTCTTACCATGGATGGCATTGATCCCGCAACTCTGCCGGAATTTACCGGCGCGGTGAAAATCTCGGCGGCAAAATCCACCGGTATCGGCGATTTGGTGGAAGTGATTAAAAAAGAGCTCTTCGAGAGGTTCACACCCATTTCTGTTACCATCCCCTATTCCGACGGGCAATTGATTTCGCTGTTTCACGAATTCGGGAAAATCGACAAGATCAGCAATAACGTTGGTTCGGTAACGATCTCCGGCAGTATCCC
The DNA here is from genome assembly GCA_937902055.1 of uncultured Pelolinea sp. Taxonomy (GTDB): domain Bacteria; phylum Chloroflexota; class Anaerolineae; order Anaerolineales; family Anaerolineaceae; genus Pelolinea. The sequence goes on along the minus strand of CALGUJ010000376.1, from coordinate 10,661 downwards.
CGGCCGGTTACTGGCTGATTTTGAAAGATTCACCCAAAAACAAAAGAGCCGGGCTGCAACATAACCCGGCTCTTCGTTATTATGTTTTGATTGGCAAAGAATTAATCTTCGCTTTTTTCCATGCTAACGACTTCGCGTCCTTTATAAAATCCGCATTTGGGGCAGACAGTGTGCGGCAGGCGCAGTTCGCCGCAATTGCTGCACGGCACCAGGTTGCGGGCAGTCAGCGCGTCGTGCGCACGCCTGCGGTCGCGGCGTCCCTTGGATAATTTTCGCTTTGGTAAAGGTGTCATTTTTCCAATCCTTTAATAATTTCAACTCTTTTACACAGAAGTTGAATTATAGAAGCGTGCTGTTTTTCTGTCAAGAAACAATTATTAAGTATTATCGGCTGCTTGAATGAGAATCAATGTTTGAAGGAGAGTATAATAATCCATTTGTATGAATAGATTCAGAGAGGATTTATTTCCACATGAAAAATAAGTCGTTAATAACCATTCTCATCATCGTCATTGTAATTCTTGCACTTTTGGTCGACTTGCCTGTATTAAAAGATGCCAAGCAAAACCTCTTCAAACGCGATCTATCGGCTCAACTTGGGCTCGATTTGCGCGGCGGTATGCAAGTCGTCTTACAGGCTCCCGAAGGTTACGCCATCGACCAGGAAACCCTGGAAGTGGCTTCCTCGATCCTGGAGAACCGCGCTAACGCTTTGGGCGTCAGCGAAGTTGTTTTTCAGGTAGCCGGCGATAATTACATCGTGGGTGAATTTCCCGGTCTGGAAAACATCGATGAAGTTGTAAGCGTCATCAAACAAACTGGCATGCTGGAGTTTGTGGATGTCGGTCAAGATCTAATCGAACCCGGCACGATCATTCAAACCGATTACAGCGGCTCTGGCACCGCGGCACCCTCCACGGAGGCTGAAAACACAGAGGCAGAAGCGGATGCCGCAAGCGCACCGACCGCGGCCACCGAGACACCGTCTGACGGCGAAACCCCCTCGACAGCCGACAAGGTATACCACACAGTCATCACCGGCGCTGATCTCGACTCGGTTGTCGTGACCGCCCCCACCACTTCATTGGATGGCTATGCGGTTTCCTTTAAATTGAAATCGGACGCGACCAAAACGTTTGGCGAGTTCACCAAAGCCAATGTCGGCAATATGCTTGCCATCGTTTTGGATAAGAAGATCGTCTCCACTCCAGTCATCCGTCAGGCAATTGAAACCGGTGAAGGCTCCATCAGCGGTTCAGGCGAGAGCGCTTATACTTACGATGAAGCCAATAATTTGCGCATCACCTTGCACTATGGGTCGCTGCCGGTTGCGCTGGAAATTGCCGAGAGCCGCGTTGTCGGCCCCACTTTGGGGCAATCTTCCCTTAACAAAAGCCTGATTGCAGGCGCGATCGGTTTTCTCATTGTTTCCCTTTTTATGTTGATCTATTATCGCGCTCCGGGCGGAATTGCTGTAATCTCAATTCTGATTTTTGGGTTGATCACGTATGCCATCTACCTGGTCATCCCGGTCACATTGACCCTGCCCGGCATCGCCGGTCTATTGCTCAGTATCGGCAGCGCACTGGACGCCAATATTCTGCAATTCGAACGTCTTAAAGAAGAGTTACGCAAAGGCCGCACTTTGCAGCAAGCCATCGACTTGAGCTGGAGCCGCGCCTGGCCTTCCATCCGCGATTCGAACCTGGCAACCATTATCACCAGCGCCATTCTGTTCTGGTTCGGTTCCACGTTCGGCGCCAGTATCGTGAAGGGCTTTGCCCTGACGCTCGCCCTGGGCGTAGCAGTCAGCCTTTTCACCGCGTTTTTTGTAACGCGGACTTTGCTGAATGTAACATCCGGTTGGTTCAAGAATGCCGATAAAGGCAGATGGTTTGGCATCTAGAAGGATAAGAAAATGAAATTAAACATTCTTGGTAAACGCTATTGGTTTTTCTTATTATCGCTGGCATTGATTGTGCCCGGCATGGTAATTATCGCGATGAATGGTTTGCCCCTTTCCATCGACTTCACCGGCGGTTCCATGGTTGAAGTCCAATTCAGCGCCGCTGATAAAGTCCCGCAGATGGCTGAAATCATCGACCTTTATTCCGAAAATGGCGTGGCCGACACACAAGTCCAGTTCAGCGCCAGCGACCAGAACGCGATCGCGGTGATCAAATCCTCCTCGCTTACACAAGAACAGCATTCCGCGATCCTGGGCAAGCTGCGAAGCGATTACGATTCTGGCCTGGTCGAGCGAAAATTCGATACTGTCGGCCCATCCATCAGCCAGTCCGTTACGAACCGCGCCCTCCTGGCCATCAGCGTGGCAGCCCTGGCAGTGATTATCTACATCACTTTCGCATTTCGCGGAATTCCGCACGCCTTCCGTTACGGAGTTTGCGCCATCATCGCCATGCTGCATGATATTCTGATAGTGATCAGCTTTGGCGCCATCGGCAGCAAACTTTTCGGTTGGCAAATGGATTCGCTCTATCTAACCGCCTTGCTGACTGTGATCGGTTTTTCTACACAAGACAAGATCGTGGTTTTCGACCGCATTCGCGAAAACTCGCCCATTCTGCGCCGCGTACCGTTTGAAAAAGTCGTCAATCATTCCATCATTCAATCGCTGCAGCGCTCGATTAATACCCAATTGATGACCAGCGAATTTTTGCTGCTGTCATTGGCATTATTCGGCGGCGACACGTTGCGCGAAATGTGCATTATTTTGTGGTTCGGTTTGATGAGCGGCACGTATTCCTCCATCTTTATTGCCGCTCCCATTCTGGTTGTTTGGGAAAATAAAGAATGGAAAACCTGGTTTGGAAAAGCAAAAACTACACAAGCCTGAGAGAATTGATCGTAAAGGTTCTGACCGGTAAACCGGATCAGAACCTTTTTTTTACCAACAGCAATCAGGTATCATATTCATAAGAGAGGTTCAATATGCGGAGAGAAGTCATTCTGATCACAGGAGCGAATGGTGAGATCGGCCACGGCCTTATCACAAAATTGAGCACCGAAAATCATGCTCGCATAGTTGCGATCGATGTGAAACCGTTGGACGAGTGTTTATTACAGCATTGTGAGAAATTCATCCAGGGTGATATTTTGGATAACATGCTGCTCGGCCGCTTGATCGCGGAATATGATATCTGTTCCATTTTTCACCTTGCCTCGATCTTATCCACCAAAGCGGAATACCAGCCTGAAACGGCCCATAAAATCAACGTCGAGGGAACCATCAACCTGCTGCGGTTGGGTATCGAGCTTTCGCAACTGCAAGGGAAACCGGTCAAATTCATTTATCCCAGCTCGATCGCCGTTTATGGGCTGCCGGATATTGAAACCAAACACAAAGAAGGCAAATTAAAAGAGTATCAGTGGTGCGAACCTATCACCATGTACGGCTGTAATAAAATCTATTGCGAACATTTAGGCCGATATTATGCCCGCCATTACCGCCAGATCTCCAAGGATCCCATCCGCAATACGATCGATTTCCGCTGCCTACGTTTTCCCGGCCTGATCAGCGCGGATACAGCGCCTACCGGCGGCACCAGTGATTACGGCCCGGAGATGCTGCACTACGCCGCCCAGGGTTTGCCTTATGATTGTTTTGTGCGTGAAGACACGCGCATCCCATTCATGGCCATGCCGGACGCGATCAAAGCGCTGCTGCTGCTGGAAGCCGCCCCGAACGCAAGCCTGAGCCAATTGAGTTACAACGTGGGCAGCTTCTCCCCTTCCGCCGCAGATATTCACCATTTTGTGATGGAGGCTTTTCCGCAGGCTCAAATTTCCTACGCAGTGCATCCCCAGCGCCAAACGATTGTGGATAGCTGGCCCGAAGACGTGGATGATTCACCCGCCCGCAAGGATTGGGGCTGGCAGCCGGATTACGATATGGACCGGTCATTCAACGAATATCTGATCCCTGCGATTCGGACGCGCTACGCCTCACATCCCTGTTGATCCATCCGGGATGTGAAGACGAACATCAGCATCAGGTCATTCACATTCGTGCCTGTCGGCCCTGTACGAATCAGCGCATCGGCGGCGTCTAAATATCGGTAAGCGTCATTGCGATCCAGAAATTCCCCGGCATCCATCCCCGCATGGATGCCTTTTTGTATGGTTGACCCATCCACCGCCCCGCCGGCCGCGTCGGTGGGTCCATCTTCGCCATCCGTTGCCAGAGAAACAAACAGGCAATTTTCCACACCTTGAATTTCTCTTGCGGCACTCAAGGCCAATTCCTGATTGCGTCCGCCCTTCCCGCTTCCTTTTATGGTTACGGTTGTCTCGCCGCCGGCAATCAGGCACATTGGCCGGGATGAAGGCAGATGGACTGCAGCCATTTGCCGCAATTGCATGCCTAACTGCTTTCCGACCTCCCGCGCTTCGCCTTTCAGGCTGGCTGTGAGAATCCGGGTTTGAAAACCGTCCTCAGATGCTTTGCGCAGCGCAGCTTCGGCCGCTTGCGCCAGGCTGCCCACGATCGCCGTGCAGGTTTTTGCCAGGCACGCATCATGCTCTTTGACGGTTTCGGGAACAAGTCCTTTTACACCCTTGTGCAGATGTTCGATGACCATCTGCGGTAGGCTTTTTTCGAGTTCATATTTCTTTATGATGTCCATTGCATCACAATAGGTACTGTGGTCCGCCACGGTTGGTCCCGATGCGATGGCATCCAGATCATCCCCGATCACATCGGAGAGCACCATCGTGATCAAAGTTGCCGGAGCGGCCATTCTGGCCAATCCGCCACCCTTGACTTGATCCAAGTGTTTTCGCACGACATTGACTTCATTGATCGTCGCTCCAGAAAAAAGCAGCGTTTTTGTCGTGGCTTGAACATCCTCCAAGGTTAAAGGGTCGTATGGCAATGTCATCAATGCCGAACCGCCGCCGGAGATCAGGCATATCACCAGATCTTTTCGGGTTACCTTTCTCAGGAAAGCGGTTAATTGGATCGTACTTTGGATGGAAGAGAGGCTGGGAACAGGATGACTGCCCAGAGTGAAGCTAATTTCTTGAGGCATATTCATCGAAAACGCCGCATCGTCATGCTTTCCGATCAATATACCGCCGGAAATTCGGCTGGATAATTTGTCCATAACGGCGCCGGCCATCGGCTGGACAGCCTTCCCGGTACCGATCAGATAGATATGGTCATATTCATCCAAAGAATATAATTTACCGCTGATGGTGAATTGATCTCCGTTCAGCAGCGCAATATTTCGATATACACATTCATAAGGATCAACTGCACACAATGCAGCAGACAAAATCGGGTTTACCAACCGGGCGTAAGGCGTGTTTTTACGATCCAAAATTTCTGTGAACATGACATTTTTCCTGAAAAACTGTTTTGATGTCCAATTTTACAACTTCCTCACAATTTCCACGATGAAATGAGAGTAAAATTACCCTTTGTGTGATGTTAAGGTAATTTTTTACACTAGGATAAATCTTATCTTTCATCCGCTGAAACAGGGATGTTTCAAGAATCTATCAAAACCTATCAAATTTTATGCTTCAGGAGGTCCCATCGTGGATATCGAGAATTTAAATGGTTTGCTGAGACCAAAATCAGTGGCTGTAATCGGCGCCTCGGCAACGCCCGGGAAAATCGGCCATACAGTGTTACTTAACCTCAAAGAGAGCAATTATCAAGGCGGTATTTATCCCATCAACCCGAACGAACAGGAAATCCTCGGGTTTAAGTGCTACCAATCCGTTTTGGATGTCAATGAACCGATTGATGCCGCTATTGTCACCATCCCGGCCAAGTTCGTCATGGATACCGTCGATCAGTGCGGCAAAAAAGGCATCAAAGGCTTGATCATCATCACCTCCGGCTTCAGCGAAGTTGGGCAGGTGGAACTGGAAAAAGAACTGGTCGCCAAGGCCAGGGGCTACGGAATGCGCGTTCTGGGGCCAAACATCGTGGGCGTGCTTTCCAATTCCGACAATTTCAACGGTTCCTTTGCCCCCTTCCTGCCCTTCAATGGCAAGGGATCGCTGGTTTCGCAAAGCGGCGCACTTTTAATCGGTATTGATGCGGCCACCTACATGCGCGGAATCGGTTTCGATAAACTGATCTCCATCGGCAACATGTCCGATGTTGATTTCGCCGACACGATTGAATGGCTGGACCAGGACGAAAATACCTCCTGTATCTCGCTTTACATTGAGGGATTCAAGGATGGACGCCGGACTATTGAAGTTTCCCGCAAAGCCAAGAAACCGATTGTCGCCCTGAAATCAGGCGTTTCAGCGCACGGCGCGGCAGCGGCCGCTTCTCATACGGGTTCGCTGGCCGGCGCAGCCAAGATCTACAAATCCGCTTTTACCCAAGCCGGCATCATCCAGGCGGAAGACCTCGATAACCTGTTCGACCGCACGCTGGCGCTCTCCCAGCAGCCGCCTTTGAAAGGTGAAAATATCCTGATCCTCACCAACGGCGGCGGCGTGGGCGTTTTAGGCACAGACGCTGCGGAAAAATACGGCATTCCGCTCAAATTTGCTCCTGAAGACGTGCAAGCGGAATTAAAGAAACACATGCCCGATTTTGGTTCCGCCAAGAATCCGGTCGACCTGACCGGTATGGCCGGAAATGATTGGTACTTCGAAACCGTTAATTTCTCTCACGGGCATAAATGGGTGGATGGCCTGGTTGTTTTGTATTGTGAAACTGCCATGACCGATCCGATGGGCATTGCCAAAGCAATCAAGGATGGTGTCGATAAATCAGGTAAGACAGATAAACCGGTCACTGTTTCGTTCGTCGGCGGCGAACGTTCCGAAAAAGCCATGCACTGGCTGGTGGAAAATGGCATCCCGGCTTTTGCCGCACCGGATAAGGCCTTGAATGCCATGGCTGCGCTGCGCGAATACCAGTTGATTCGTGAAACTGCCAACAACGAGCCTTTTGTTTACGACAAAGCTGACAGGAACAAGGCGCTCGAGATCATCACGAAAGCCCGCCAGGATAACCGTACTTCATTGACCGAAATTGAGGCCAAGGAAGTCTTCAAAGCCTACGGACTACCGGTAACCCAGATCAAATTATCGACCAGTGAAGAAGAGGCAGTCAACTTCGCAAAAGAAATCGGTTACCCGATCGTCATGAAGATTGTATCGCCGGATATTCTGCACAAATCAGATGCCGGCGGCGTTAAAGTCAACATCAAGGACGAACAAGGCGTTCGGGACGCTTACAAAGAAATCATGAAGAACGCCAAAGCGTATAAAGCGGATGCCAATATTCACGGTATCGTGATCCAGGAAATGGCCCCCTGGGGCACCGAAGTCATTTTGGGCTCCGTCAATGATCCCACCTTCGGCCCGACAGTCATGTTCGGCTTGGGAGGCATCTTCGTGGAAGTTCTCAAGGATGTTACTTTCAAAGTTGCTCCATTCTCGAAACATCAGGCTTTGGGCATGATGAGCGAGATCAAAGCGGCGCCCATCCTAAGCGGCGTGCGCGGCGAGAAACCGCGCGATCGCGAAGTGCTGGCTGAAACGATCTGTTTGTATGCCAACATGATCATGGACTTGAAGGATGAAATCAGCGAATCGGACGCCAACCCGGTGCTGGTCTACGAAGAAGGCAAAGGCTTGAAAGTAGCCGATGCCCGCATCATCCTGAAGAAAAAATAAAACAGTAATTGATTGGGCAAATCCAGAAGGTCAGATGAATTCAATCTGACCTTCTTTATATTCAGTACGCCTATTTTTGCTTCCTGTACAACTCGTAAGATCCCTGCCAGAACTTTCCCATTTTCTTTCGGGTGGGTTTTACTCCAGCCAAATGAACGTAAAGATCTGCCAGCGCCTGCGGCCATTCTTTCCAACCCTTTGCTGTCTCCTCTTTCATAATAGCTGATTTCACCGCTTCAATCCATGCCCATTCCATCCTGAATTGGTCGGCTTTGGACCAATAACCGCGTTTCTCCCAGGGCTTGAGGGTTGCATTGATCGATTTTTCAACTTCAAGCAGGGATAACACAATGAAAGCCACGATGTCGTTCCTTTCATCGGGTTTCGTATCGCTGGATTGGATTGCCGGCATCAGGTTGACGATCAATTTGAAAATACTGTTTCTCTTGCTGCCGGGGGTTTCAGTTGATATGATTTGGCTCATTTTTCTCCAGTGAATAATAAAATCAGGTGCATCATTATAATGAAAACTCTCATTTGACGGTAGAATTTCAATAGCATATAATTTGGACGCTTTGGGGAAGTGCTGGAACTGGCAGACAGGCATGACTTAGGATCATGTACCGCAAGGTGTGAGGGTTCAAGTCCCTCCTTCCCCATAAATTCAATTAAAGAGGTAATGCCTTGAAGTTCGAAAAAAAGAATATTGAAAATCAACAGGTCGAGCTGGTTGTCGAAACCGATGCGGATTCGTTTAATACGAGCAAAGGCCAGGCTGCCCGCGCCATTTCCAGGGAGGCCAAGATCGCCGGATTCCGTCCGGGTAAAGCTCCCTACGATGTGGTAAAACGCTTATATGGCGAAGAATTCATCGAAGAGCGCGCGATTGACATCATGATCAACGACCTCTATCCGGAAATCGTCAAAGAAGCCGAGATCAAACCCTACGGACCGGGGAAGCTGGAAGAGATTTTGGAAAAAAATCCTCCCAAGTTCAAAATCACCATTCCGCTGGAACCTTCCGTTGAGTTGGGCGATTACAAAGCCATTAAAAAAGCGTACAAGCTTCCTGAGACTACCGAAAAAGACGTGGAAGCCGTGCTGAAAAACCTGCAATTGAATTATGCCACGCCTGAAGACGTCGATCGTAAAGCCGAAAAAGGCGATCTGGTATTCTGCAAAATTAACGCAGTCTTGAGTAAACCGGAAAAAGATGAAGACGCCCAGATCCTGAAAGATACCCCCCATCAGGTTCTGCTCGGCGAAGAAGCGGAAGAGGAAGAGAATCCATTCCCCTTCAAGGGATTTGGTGACAACCTGATCGGTCTTGCCAAAGGCGAACGCAAAGAATTTACACATAAATATCCCAAGGATTCCTCTTACCAGCATTTGAAGGGAAAAGAAGTCAACTTCACCGTTGAAGCCACCAGCGTCAAGAATCTGGTAAAACCGGAATTGAACGACGATTTTGCCAAAAAGCTCGGGCTGGACGATCTGTCCATGGTAAAGGAATCCATCCAGCACCAGCTCGAAACCGAAAAGAAAAATGAATATGAAAACGGTTATTACGACGAACTGTTGGACAAGCTGGTTGAAAAATCGACCATCAAGTATCCGCCTTTGGCGTTGGATGATGAAGTCAACGACGTTTTGAAAACTTTTGAACAGAATCTGGCCAAACAGAATCTTGATCTGGACACGTACTTGAAGATCAATTCACGTGAAAAGGAAGATTTCATCGAAAAAGACATCAAACCGGCAGCCAGAAAACGGCTGGAGCATTCGCTGGTAATTGACGAGATCAGCCATGCTGAAAAGATCGAGCTTGACCAGAAAGAATTACAGCAGGAATATGCCCGTTCTTTTATGCAAATGCAATCGGCTCCTGATTTTCAGAAACTCCAAAAACAATTCACAACACGCAAGTTGGCCAATGTCACGGTCATGCAGGCCGCTTCGCGTTTAATGAACCTGAAAACGCTTCAACGTCTGAAAGCATATGCCAACGGCGAGGAAATCCCTGCGCCGGAGCAGACTGCTGAAGTTGCGAATGGCGAAGAAAAGACCGCCAAACCGGCAAAGGCTAAAAAACCGGCAGCGAAAAAAGAAGCGTAATTCAAATAAAAAATTGACAAAGATTGGGTAAGATATACCTTATGATTGTCGATTAAGACACGGATAAGGTGAATAAATGAAAAATGATTTTTACAACGTAATACCCATGGTTGTTGAAACCTCCGGCCGGGGCGAAAGAGCTTACGATATATATTCGCTGCTGCTGAGAGAACGGATCATCTTTGTCGGTACTGCGATCGATGATCAGGTGGCTAACTTGATCGTCGCGCAACTGTTGTACCTCAGCCGAGAAGATGCCGATCGGGAAATTTCCATGTACATTAACTCACCCGGCGGCCAGATCTATGCCGGATTGGCGATCTATGACACCATGCGCATGATCCCCAACAAGATCAGCACGGTCGCGGTTGGAGTAACAGCTTCGTTCGGCACTGTGCTTCTGGCAGCGGGAACCAAGGGTCATCGATATGCCCTGCCGCACGCCACCATCCACATGCATCAGCCGCTCGGCGGCGCACAAGGCCAGGCTTCGGATATTGAGATCCAGGCCAAAGAGATTTTACGCCTGAAAGCGCGTTTGAATGAAATTCTGGCAGCCAGCACCGGTCAAACCCTGGATGTGATCGAGAAAGACACCGAACGGGATTTGTACATGAGCGCGGACCAAGCAGTGGAATACGGCCTGGTGGACAAAGTACTAACTGTACCGGAAAAATAGCCACGGTCCCAGTTATTTTATAAAAGCCGGATAGCTTTATCGTTATCCGGCTTTTTAGGAGAAATCAATGCTTCAATTTGGAAATAAGGTTATCAAAGCAGCCATTCTGGACATGGATGGCGTGTTATGGCGTCAAAATACGCCCATTATCGACTTACCGCAATTATTCGCAAATTTTGAAAAGCATGAAATT
>CALGUJ010000375.1 GCA_937902055.1 uncultured Pelolinea sp. | reverse complement strand
TTTTATGGATTATTCGACTTCTTTACGTAATCCAGGATATCAAAGAAATCCTCATAATGGAATGATGGAATTCCGTTTTCCCGGCAGTAATCCCAAAGCGCATCACGGGCAAAAACAAAATCGGCTGCCTGCGTCGCCTCAAAGTCGGTGCGCCCATCGCCAATCAAGTAAACGCGCTGGCCGGCATCTTTGAACTTCCGGGCAATGCTCAATTTGTGAACGCCGGCTTTCGGAGAAACAGGGTTGAAATACGGAAATTCGAATCGATATCCCTGCTCCTCGAAAAAGATGCGATTGGCCATCACCCGGATGTCGGTAACGCCCGCTTTGGCGATCATGTAACGGATGGCCCATTCCAGTCCATCGCTGACGATGATCAACTCGTCCCCCGCTTCACGGCAATGGTTATAAAACTGGCTAAAGCCCGGAACCAATTCTACGATATCCAGGGCTTTTTCCATTTCTTCGCGCGACGCGCTGATGTATTGAAACGTCGAGTCGATCTCTTCCCGCGTGCCGATCTTGCCGGCTGTCCACATTTCCGTATACTTCATGCCGCAGGAAGCGAATTGGCCGTACAGGAAATCGCACAGGCAGATGCGCGAAATGGTCCCGTCGAAATCACATAATATCGTCTTGGAGGGGCTATTGGTCATAGCCGTCAAGTATATCAAATATTATTTTCGCTTCAAACTCTTTGCCCAACGTTCCACGGCCTCTTCGTCGATGGTGTTCTTCTCCCAATCCGGATTATTCTTGATATCATCCGTCATGGCCTTGATCACTTTTTCCGGATATTTGTCCAACCAGATCGTCCAGGCCGGTTTAATAAACCGCGGCTTTGCGACGCTGAGATAGACCGCGGCCGCGATTAATATCCCGAACGCTGCGTAATAATAATAGATCAATTCCGGCCGGGTTGCTTTTACCGGTTCGTAAAAAGTGTACAGGATGAATACCAGGCCCATGGGAATGTAACCGTAAATCCCCCCACGGCTGGCAAAATACAACTTTCGCAGGTAGCCCATGCGAATAACAACGCCGAGCATAACAAAGAAAATGCCCAACATCCGGATTATCCAGAATTCATTCATTTTGCTCCCTTTAACATTTGGATAATTGTATCTTTAATATTCAATGCGGCATCGGAAGAAAAGGGACTGACGAAATTTTCATACGTTCCGGGCAAACCGGGAGCCGACTCGGGGAAGTATCCTTTGCAATCGTTGGCGTACCCAATCAACATGATTTTTTGGGGATGGGTGCGCTCTTTGATATCCAGGAAAGTCTTTGAGAAGGGCTCACCCGGCACACCAACCAGCGATAAAGGCCCGAAGCGCAGCAGCTGCAGTTTAGCCGGCAGGCTCTTCACGCTTTCAAATTGCCTGATCTGCTGCAGCAGGATTTCAGCGCCCTCCGCTTTTGTCACGATCTTGCGCATTTCGGCCGCGGGTGCGTTGGCTTTTTGCTTTTCAGTCAATTCAGCTCGCAAGGTTTGGATAAGTTCATTAGCTTCCTGGATAGTCGGGAACTCTTTCAAAGGCAAATCCACATCCGCCCATTGGTCGTCAAGCGAGTCCACCTCGATCGGCTCGGCAGTATTCATGGCCTGCAGCACGGCCCCGGCCACGATCCGGCCGATACGTTCGACTTCGTCGAACGATGCGCTCCGGCGGGTGAAACGCGTGCTGACATCGCCCGCCGAACCGTTAACAAAATGAAAAACCGTTTCCGGATAAATCCCACTCAGGCACCTGCGCACTGCGCCCGGGTAATCGGCGCTGATCAAAAGGTTGTCCGATCCCATCACGGTCGGATGGCAGCCGTAATTGTAAAGCACGGCGATCGGCTCTCCGTTGAGATTATCCACCCTTAGAACGGTTACCTGTTGGTCCGATAACCCGTTCAGCGCATCGTTGCGGTTCAAGCCTGCCCCGCTGCCATCAGCGTATCCTAGGGATATCTTGACCGGTTGGAGCAGTTTTTCCACTCCGCGGGCGGCTCCTGCCAGTTTCCGCAGAGTGATCTCCTGTAAACTCTCGTCCGGGCTCTCCTGCAGGATCACGTCATCCAGGTTGAATCCCTGCGGGCCGGAGTGGGTGTGTGAACAGGTCAACATGATGCGGTTTTCGTCAACGCCGGTCACCCGGCTGATAGCAGCCCGAACCTTTTCTGAGAACTGCGCCTGAATCGCCAGTAAATCCATGGTCACGATCAGCGCAGAAGAATCCTGCACCCGGATTTGGAGCACCTGGGCTTTCAGGGGGTCATGAATTCCCCTGCTGACCTCCGTGCGCGCGCCGTAACCGGCCATTTTTCCCCCGATCGGGGGAGTGATATCGATCTCAACCGAGGCAGCATGAACCATCATTTGTATCTCCAAATGAACTGATATTTAAAGTTAAAAATAACTACCGGCTTACTTGATCCAATCCGGGAAAGTCTTTTCGATGTTCGGCCAGAACTCGTTTTCCGAATCGTTGGGCATCATGCGGCAGGTGATCTTGATCCCTTTTTCGTGGATTTTCTTCAATGCTTTTACGCCGCTTTCAGTTAAGAAAACCGTATTGGATAACTTCATCGAACCCCGCACAAAAGCCTGGTTTCCCAGGTTGAGCACCGGAATGCTCAATCCGCGCTCGACCAATTCCCACCCGTCTTCCGGGAATTTCGCGATAATAAAAATGTTCTCTTTTTCGGATTCAGCGCTTTGGCAGTATTTCACGCAGTCAGCCACAGAGAGCACCGAGACCTTCGCGCCGATGGGTGTGACGGCTTTTAACAATGTAACCTGCATCGGGTCCTGCGCAACTTTATCATTGGTCACAATGAGATGATCGATTTTCAAATGAGAATTCCATGAAACCAGAATTTGCCCATGGATCAGGCGATTATCCATACGAACATGCGATACTGTCATGATAAATCTCCTTCCTTACGATAATTTTATAACGTTTTCCCTTTGCGGATGCTGTCCGGGAGCAGTTTAATGCCTTCCATACCGGCTTGATAAGCCTGTTGAAGCAGGTCGGTCAGGCTCAGCCCTTCCCGGCTCATGACGATCTCAACCAGCATGGGTAGATTGACCCCGGTGACCACTTCGATGGGATGGCGGCTTTCCATGAAAAGGCGTGAACTGGAATTGAAAGGCGTAGCCCCATACAAGTCAACCATGATCAATACGCCGTCGCCGTCATCCAGGGCATCGGCGGCTTCCCGGATGTGGTCAATTAAATCTTCAGGCGCTTCGGTTTCTTTCAAGCCCAAAGCCAGCACTTTGTCTTGCGGGCCGGTGATCATCTGCATGGCATCCAGCATCCCTTCAGCCAGCGCTCCGTGCGATACAACCAATATACTGATCAATGTTCCTCCAAATATTTCCAACAATTTTAAACAAAACGCGGTTGGGGGAACTGGCCGAATTTATCCATCAGTCGCTGGTTGTGTTCATCGGAACCATCGATATTGGAACTCAGCAGCACTGGCGGTTCGACTCCCGCATCCAGCATATATTGAATGGCTTCCACCATGACAGCGTTCATGATCACCGCTCCAGTGATGGTCGACATCGCGCCCGATTTTACCGGATTGTTCTCATAGGATATGGAAGTGTCGCCCGCCGGGGTATGCGTATCGATGACCACGTCGCCCAATTCATACAACATCTTTCCCGATGAATGGCGCGACTTGATGGATTTTGAATGGGCCATTGACGATAACACGATCACTTTCACGCCGGCATTTTTAGCCGTCATGGCAATCTCGATCGGTTCGGGGTTGCGGCCTGAATTGGAGATCACGAAAATCGTTTCCCCTTTTTTGAAGTTGATACCCTCAACCAGCACCGGCCCGAAACCTTCCACCTTCTCCGCCCGCCCGTTCATGGGGTCCGGCAAATGCACCACCGGGTACAAACCGCCGGCGCGCGAGTGGACTTCCATCGCCAACAACTGCGAGTGGCCGCTTCCAAAAGTATAAACCCAATTATTGCTGATTAACGAATCCGCGACCAGTCTGGCGGCTTTGCGAATGTTGTCCGCTTCCGATGCTTCAATATCCGAAACCAGTTTGATGACCAGGTCAAAATATTTTTCCTGCATTTTCTACCTCTTAAGTTCGCTCAATAAAAGCAGGGTAAAAAATATCTTTTACCCTGCTTTTGATTCAATTCAACAAAACACAGTTTAGCCGAAGATACCGAAAGCGCCGCCGAGGAAACCAAGCACAACCAGCAGCATGATTACCTTGACCGGGCTCCAGCCTTTCTTCTTCAACAGCCAATAGGCCAGGAAGATAACCAGAGCGGGCAGCATATAGGGCAGAACGGCATCCAACTGCGCCTGAACGCTCACGGTTTGGGTGGCAGTCTCGCCGCCGACCGTGATGTTCTGGCTGTAAGCCAGCGGGGTGACCAGGTGAACGATCGAAGGCGCAAAGCCGCCGATCACAACCAGGCCGACGATGGTCGCGAACTCGGTGATACGACCGATCGCGCCGCCGCCGATGGAAGCCATCAGGTTGGAACCCTGTTTGTAAGCCCAGGTGATCTGCCACCAACGCAATGCCATGTAGGGGAAGAATACCAGGATCATGGCCAGGATCGGGCCGAGCGCGTTGCCGGCCAAAGCCATGCTGGAGCAGATGCTGAAGATGATGCTGTTATACAGAGCCCAAACCAGCGTATCGCCGACGCCGGCCAAAGGTCCCATCAAACCGACCTTCAAACCTTCGGTGGTATCGAACGAGGCGCCTGCTTCTTCCAACGCGATATGAGCGCCCATGATCAATGGGGTGCCCAGAATGGGGTTGGTGTTGTAGAAGTTGAGGTTGGTAATGAACGCTTCCTTGAAATCCTCAGGATCCGGGCGGGTTTTCTTGAAAATGGGAAGCATGGAATAGCAATAGCCTACCGATTGCATGCGTTCGTAGTTCCAACCGCACTGCGAGAAGAAAACATAGCGCCAGAAAGCCTTTTTGATATCAGCCATTGTGACTTTTGGTTCTTTGGTAGCCATCTTATGCCTCCTTCTTTTCGTATTTGAGATACTGGTAGATTGCAGCCAATGCTACGCCGCACAGAGCGATACCCACCAACGGCATCTTCAGGTAAGCAAACAGGACAAAGCCGACCAGCAGGAACGCGGGGTATTTCTCAACAGGCAGGATTTTCAACAGCATGGCAAAACCGATTGCAGGCAGGATGCCGCCGGCAGCGGTGATACCCTTGTTGATCCACGGGAAAGCATCGAAGAAAGCGCTGACATTCTTCACTACCGGTTCGCCCAAGGCAATCGCCAGGAACACCGGGATTGCGCGGGAGAAACCCCAGATCATGTGGCTTGTCCAAACCATCATGCGCTCGAAACCTTTGACATCGCCGGCTTCAGCGTAGCGATCGGCCCTGTGGACAAAGACAAAGTTCAGGAACCGGTTGAGGATATCAACCTGGGTCATGAGCAGGGCTGCAGGGATGGCCAGGGCAATGCCAACGTCAAAATTGCCGCCTTTACCGAAATAAGTACCAAGGATTGCGCCCAACATATAGTCCGGTACGGTGGCACCGCCATAGGTGTAGACACCCAATGACATCAATTCCAGGGTGCCGCCGATCAACATACCGGTTTTCACGTCGCCGACAATCAAGCCGGTCAAGAAACCGGCGATCAAGGGGCGGTTTCCCAGGACAAACATGGGGGCCAACATATCAAAGACCAGGATGTAGGCCAGTAATGCTAATACTAGTGCAGTAAGTACTGGTGACATTATTTACTCCTTTTTATGATTTTTTTGATACATTTGCAGAACTGAATTTTCCCGATATACACCTCCTGAAATCGTTTTTTAATAAAAATAGAAAATTGGTATATTCGTTAAAGGTTCATCAATCCAATCTCTAAATTGATCCGTTCCATACCTGACCACCAATATTTGTAATAATGTAATGTTGTTACTACAATTATAGCATAATCAAGTGTAACGCAAAGCAGTAACGAATTTATTAAATATTGATGACCTTTGGTGAAAGTTCTAAAATTGGGGTAACCGCTCTCACCCACCCATAATGATTGCCCACATTCTTATTATATAAAAAATCGATCATAAAAGCACAGTGAATTGTTTTACTTTCGGTCATTTTATCTTTCAACAGGATTCACCAAATTTACAATCTTTTTACAGGAGTGCTGAATAATTGCACTAAAATCCAATTATGTTAAGAGGAAAGGGCGTTTGATTTAACATTGAGGTTGGATTATTAAAATTCGATGAATAGACGCCTTCCTCATTGAAATATTGCTTTACAAGTTGGAAACTATAATAAAGCCAACTTATCGAAAAAGAGAACAAGAAATGGCTCTGCAAATTCAAAATCCTCGTATTCTGATCATTGAAGATGACGCTGCGGTAGCTCGCAGCCTGCATGACGGGCTGGTTCGTGAAGGTTACACTGTTCAAATTTGCGATTCCGGCCTCAAGGGCATCGATGCTGTGCAAAAAACACAACCGCATTTGATCATCCTGGATATCCGCCTCCCGGACGGATCCGGTTTCGATTTCTGCCGCCAGATCCGCCAATCCGGCCTGCATCAGCCGATCCTGATCCTGACAGTGCGGGACGAAGCCATCGATAAGGTATTGGGGCTGGAAATCGGCGCGGACGACTATATGACCAAGCCCTATAATCCCAACGAGCTGAATGCCCGCATCCGCGCGTTATTGCGGCGCGCGTATGGTGAATTTTCTTCCACGGAATCCAAACTGCTTTTCATCGGAGATTTGACCATTGATATCCTGCGTGCCACCATCGCGCGCGGTGATACCATCATCAACCTGACCCCCACCGAGTATCGGTTGTTTGTGCACATGGCCAAACATCCCGGGCAGGTGCTCAGCCGCTCGCAACTGGTCAGCAGTATCCGCGGGTATGAAACCGACGAAGTCAATGACAGCCAAACCATCACGGTATACATCCGCCGCCTGCGTGAAAAACTGGAAGGCGATCCGGCGCATCCCAAGTTGATTCTGACGGTGCCCGGTATCGGCTATCGCCTGTCTGCCAATCCCGAATCCTATTAATAGACTGTAATTAATCATACAGAGGGGTGCAATATCGATCGTTTAGACTTACGGTCGATTATTTTTTGATTGTAACTTTATGAGTCAACATTCAGGCCTTTCTTATCTATTGTTTTCAGATTTAACTTCGGAATATTTAAATATTGAGTTGTTCATTTGGGGGAAATTCCAGGAAAGAAAATCGTAAAGAAAGGACACGTGTAAATAATTTTGAATCAGAAAAGTTTTTCAGCATAACCACACTGCTTGCCATCCGACGCCGGCCTGGGTCTGTCGGGATTGGCAAAGGACATAACAATTATGCAAGTTAACAGGAGAAAAAATGAATAAGTATATGATCGCATTTTTGGTCTTGACTGCGCTGCTGGCATCCGCCTTCACCGGTTCATTCAATCGGATCGCAGCCCAATCGATTGACACGCTTACCGCTGATACCGCCGCCACGCCTGATGCCGGTGCTCCCGCCGGAGGACCTAAAGACAGTGCAGAACGTCCG
>CALGUJ010000374.1 GCA_937902055.1 uncultured Pelolinea sp. | reverse complement strand
TGCCAGCTCCTTGGTTGAGACGGAATTGGCGCAGAGCCGCGGCTTGTTCTCGGCTTTGGCGGTCGTGCTATCCGATCAGGGTGACCTGCCTGTCAAGCCGGTGAGATACCAAACCAATATCCAGGTACTCAGCGGCATGGTGATCGGGTTGTTGAGCGCGATCCTGATCTTGAGTATCCGTTTTCAACTTGGAAAAACCTCCGGCAATGGATGAAATCCTTCGGAAAATCAGCCGATATTGCTGGTTCGCATTGGTTGCCGTGCTCCCGATCAGCAGCATGCCGCTTGTGGCGCGAATGCTGGGTTCCGATTCCGTGGCCAGCCCGGCAATCCTGTTTCTGATTGTTCTTATGCTATCCTGGTTTCTGCCCGGGTTGCGGGGCAACAGGCAATTCTCAGGCCATATTCTTCCGTTACTGTTGTTTTGCATCGCCGCTTTAATTGCAGCCATGCTCTCTCTTTTCTATCACGTTCCAGCTTTCAAAGGAATCGATCAGTTTGCTCCAACCATTTCGGCATTTTCCACACTGCTGATCGGTTTTTGCTTCTTCATCGCTGCCAGTTCTTTTATAGAAGCCGAAAAAGACCTGCAAACCACTATCCGGGTCATCAACTGGAGCGGGTTAATTATGCTTGTTTGGTGCGCCATGCAAGCCTTCTTCTGGTACGGGCCGAGGCATTATCCGCAATGGATGTTCGATTTCCAGGGAATGGTCTCCGCGCGCGTACTTTACCGTCAGCGCATCAATGGCTTTGCGTTAGAGCCGTCCTGGTTGGCGCACCAATTGAACATGCTTTACCTGCCATTATGGCTGGCTTGCACCTGGAAACGACATTCGTTTCATCCCTTCCGGTTGGGATTTTTTACTTTCGAGAATGCGCTGCTGCTTGGCGGTATCGGCGCGTTGATTCTTACACTCTCGCGCGTAGGTGTGGCTGCTTTTCTCCTCACTTTAGTTCTCATTATTATCATGGCCCATGGAAGGATCGTAACCGCCATTCAGGATCGGTTGCGGACATCAATGACAAATCCTGCTCTCAACCCCAAACGAGGCGTAATTTCAGGATTAATCATCGCGATATATTTTCTGATCATTTTGGGAGTGGCTTACGCGTTCAGCAAAATCGATCCGCGCATGGAGAGCCTGTTCACATTCTCTTTTGCACAAGAGGATTCGCTGCTGCGGTTCTTCAACGAATTGAAGTTCGGCGACCGCGTGATCTATTGGTTGACCGGTTGGAACATTTTTAACGCATATCCCTTCCTGGGAGTTGGATTGGGGAATGCCGGTTTTTATTTTCCGAAATACCTGCCGGCTTATGGCTGGTCGTTGGTGGAAGTGGAAAATCTGTTGAACCGTACCACACTGCTGTTAAATATTAAGAGTCTGTGGCTGCGCCTTTTGGCCGAGACCGGATTGGTCGGTTTTGCTCTTTTTACAGGTTGGTTGATATCATTAATACCAACCTTGATAAACAAAGTACGCTCCAGTTCCTTGACAGTCTCGACGTTGGGTTTTATGGGTTGTTTTGTATTGTTAGCCTTGATCCTGGAAGGATTCAGTATCGATTCCTTTGCCATGCCATATTGGTGGATTTCCCTTGGCTTGGCGGCTTCCACGATCATCCCTGACCAACAGCACCAGCATGTAGAATAAGTGAGCTTTTTTTATGGAAGATCAAGGCAAAGGTTTGCAGCATTTTTTCATCACATTCCTCATATGCGGATTGATCATCCTTTGCGCCAACGTTGTGTTGCTGGCCAGGCAATATGCAAGGATGTCGAGCAATGGAAAAATAACTGCTACACCTATTGTTGTAAGCCAACCTGCAGCAACTGTCACGCCAACTGCCGGCGCGGCAGCGACTATTGCGCCAACCACCGCTGCCGCGCCGGTTGAACCGGCAGAACAAATCGGCAGCGAGACGCTGCTGAGTCTGGAATCGGAACAGGTACCGGAGAACAACCCTCTGGATTTGACAAAACGATTCAACCACGTTGCCGATCCACGCGTGCAACTCAAAGAAAAGCCAGCCGTGATCGAGAATGGCGCCGAACGAAAATTCTGGGTTTTGGAAGTCGACGAGAATTATTACCGGGAAGTCAGCGCGGAACTGGTTTATCAAACCCCGCACCTTTATTTTTGGGTGGAAGATGGGCTCGAATACGACGTGGATGACGTTGCCCGGCTTTCTGAAACATTCGAGAACCAAATCTACGTCATCAACCGCAAGTTTTTTGGCAGCGAATGGACACCGGGAGTGGATAACGATCCCCACCTGGTGATCATTTATGCCCGCGACATGGGAGGTGCGGCGGGTTATTTCGCCGGATCGGATTCCCTAATGCCGGAAGTAAGGTCATATTCAAACGTGGCGGAAATGTTCTACCTTTCGGCCGATTACACCGACCTAAAAAGCTCTTTCACTTATGGCGTTCTGGCGCACGAATTCCAACACATGATCCATTGGAATCATGACCGGAATGAAACTTCCTGGATAAATGAAGGATTTTCGGAGCTCGCGGCGGCTTTGAACGGCTACGATATTGGCGGTTTCGATTATTATTTTGCTTTTGAGCCTGATATACAATTGAATTTTTGGCCCGGAAATGAGCAGGGAGATTCTTCACCGCATTACGGCGCATCCTACTTATTTGCTCGTTACCTGCTGGCGCAATTTGGAGCGGACACGATCCAGGATATTGTCGCCAATCCCAAGAACGGTTTTGAGGGGCTGGATGAGGTTTTTTCAAACAAAATGGAGGAATACGACTCTGCTTGGGATGTGACTTCCAAGCCGGGGAATCAGATCTTCCAAAATTGGGTAATCGCCAATATCCTGCAAAATGATTATTTACTTAATGGTATTTACGGTTACGGGGAAGAGGCAGGCAGCTTGCCGGTGTTTTACCCCAGCGATGAACTAAATTGTAACAACGACACCGAGTGGCTGGAAAGGACGGTCAACCAATACGGGACGGATTATATTCACATCACCTGTGATGGCGGATTCAAAGTCGAATTGGAGGGTGATCCGACGATTCCATTAATGCCGGTTGATCCATATTCAGGTCAGTATTATTTTTGGTCCAATACTGGTGACGAATCGCATATGACACTAAGCCGTGAGTTCGATTTTACCCTCGTCAACGCGCCGATCGAACTTAGTTACTGGACCTGGTACGATATCGAACGAGATTACGATTACCTGTATCTGACTGCTTCCACCGATGGAGTAAACTGGCAAATCCTGGAGCCCACATCCTGTACACGAGAAAATCCCACCGGAGCCAATTACAGCTGCGGTTACAATGGTTTGACTGATGGGTGGATCAATGAAAAGGTTGACCTTTCCTCATACGCCGGACAAAAAGTAAAAATTCAATTCGAGTATCTGACAGACGCGGCAGTAAATGGAGAAGGTTTTTTGATTGATGATATTTCAGTAAATGCCGTCGATTATTTTTCCAATTTTGAAGAGGATGAGGGCGACTGGGAAGGGAACGGATTTGTACGCATCAGCAATCTACTTCCGCAGACATACGCGATTGCCGAGATTCGAACCGATTATTCACCAACAGTAAATAAATGGATGCCTGCCATAGGGTTAAAACAAACGATTACCGTGGATAACGATGAAAAAAACCGCAGTATCACTTTAGCAATCAACGGGCTGACCCGTTTTACCCACATTCCCGCAGGTTATCGAATTAGAATAACCCGGGATTAACCGGCTTGTTTGTACCGTTCCAGTTCCGCTTCCAATTCTTCGCGTTTGGCTTTGGCGGCTTCCTGCATTTGTTCCCGTAAGATTTTTACCTTTTCTTTGATTGCCAGGCGGACTTCGTCGCCGCTTTCAGGAGCAAGCAGGGTGACGACCAGTGCGCCTGCGGCTGCTCCGATGAAGGCGCCGGCAAGAAAATTGATGAATTTTTTCATGTGCGTTTTCTCCGATGAACTTGATTATAACGTACCTGCGATAGGGGATCATTTTTCTGCACTTTCAATGGTGAAACTAACCCCTCAACATTCTTCTACTTTCTCGCGTAAATTTTCCAAACGGGCTTTTGCCAGGTCCGGCAAGGCATACAGAAGATAATCAGCGCTGCTCCCTTCGACTTTAATGCTAGCAGTAATATTGCCCATCAAAGCAGCCAATAACGGATCAAAAGACTGGCTGTAACCGGCCAGGAACGCGCCGCCAAAAGCATCGCTGGCGCCGATAGTGTCGATTATCCGGGCGGGATAAGCCGGAATGTGATATTTTTTCTTTGCGGGATGGTCATAGACAAATTGTCCGTCAGAACCGGCTGTTACCACCACAAACTCGATACCAAAACTGGCAATGGTTTGCGTCATTTCCCACATATCTTTGCTGCGGCCCAGGAATAATTTTTCCAATCGGTTGCGGGTGGTAATGACGGCTGTCGTTCCCCGCAGCAAAGCCGGCAGATCATACCAGAATGAGGGATGCATATATCCCGCTCCCGGATTGATAAATACTGTACTGTTCGCGATGGAACGCATAACCGGGGGCAGCAGGCTGTGGGTGAAGAAATCCGTTGGACAGAAATAGGAAAAGCGGCATTCAAGGAACTCGGACGGCAGATCATCCGGTCTCATGGATAGCGCTGACGCTGTCTTGCGATTATCCAGTTGCTCCGGATTGGGAGAATAACCCAAAAGCGATTTGGGAAAAGGCAATCCCAAGTCCCCGAAATATTTTTGGGGGTTGTCAGTGCGATAATCATCTTCGTCAGTGAACGCATAAAACTCACGCAAGTCGATCTCACGGGGGAGACGTTTGATTCCCGAGATATCAAATCCATTAACCGCAATTTGCGCCAGCCAATCATCGGGAAAATTCATACCCACATTGGAGGATAAACCCGCCCCCTGCCGCCACAAGTTAAAACCATATGCTGTGTAGAGAAGATTCCCGCCGCAGCGGTCCAGGGATAGTTCGCGACGATTATTGATAATCGTCTCTTGCGCCAACTTCCCAACGATCAGTGTGTTGATGGGAAATCCGCTATTCATAAAGCAATGGGAAAAATGATGGAAAAGATATTGAACAACGCAGCCAGTTATCTGCTTTTTTCAATCAAGGACCAAAGCAGGGATACCACGCCCAATGCGGTTTTTGAAACCTTTTTGCCGGTAATCCCGGTTCTTTCACCTTCGAGTTCAGCGGATTTGTCCAGTAGATAGGCAGCAGCCACGCCGATTATTGCCCCAATCAGCCCCCCGGCTACATAAATTTGGATTTTGTTGTTTTTTTCATTCATTTTATTTTCTCAAGGATCAATCTTTTCTTTTGCTGCTCAGTATCGAAGAATAGACTTCAGTTTCGATCGCAGCTTTCTGAACATGCCTGAACCCGGTAAGGATCCATCCAGTCAAGCGGACAACCAATTTGTTCGCTTTTTCCAGGTTTTCATACGCGACCTGCGCGATTTTGCGGATACCGAAGATGCCAAGCAAACCGAATAAAAAGATGATGAGTATAAGGAGTGACAGCAACAATACGATCCAAATGGCTGCGATATCCGCCCAAACGCGTAAATCCGTAGCAGCCGTTTGACCGCCTTTTACAAGAAAGAAAAGAACAAACCCAATGGTCGCGGATGCCGCCGCCACCGGGAAATAAATCTGCCAAAGAACCTGCTTGCGATGGCGTTGATCGGGAGTTGTTTCGGGAATCCTGTTTTCTACTGCCATACGCTCATTCTAACATATCAAAAGAATTTCAGACTTTGAAATCCAGCACAGCCTGGATCACGCGGGATTGCTCATCGTCGCTGAGGCTGTTGTAGAAGGGCAGGCGCACCAAACGATCGCTATAGGCCTCGGTCTTGGGCAGATCGCCGGCCTGGTAACCGTAGAAGAGGCCCATGTCGGCAGTGTGCAGAGGCACGTAATGGAAGACTGACAAAATATCCCGCGATTTCAAGAATTGAATGAATGCGCTGCGTGTATCAAGATCGGGCATGAGCATATAAAACATATGATAGCTCTGCTCGCAGTAATCGGGAATAAATGGCAAACAGACGTCGTTTTCGCCCGCCCAGCCTTGCAGGTGTTTCTGATAGGTATCCCAAACCTGTTTACGCTTGTTCTGGATGAAGGCGGCTTCTTCGAAGTGCGAATACAAAACGCCGGCCAGGATCTCGGATGGCAGATAGCTGGATCCGACATCCACCCAGGTGTATTTATCGATTTGCCCGCGGAAGAAACGGCTGCGATTGGTGCCTTTTTCGCGAATGATCTCTGCCCGTTCGGTGTATGCGGGGTCATTGATCAACAATGCGCCGCCTTCACCGCAGGAAAAATTCTTGGTTTCATGAAAGCTCTGCGTGGCAATCTGACCGAACGTGCCCAGGAAACGGTCTTTATATTTACCGAACAGACCATGCGCGTTGTCTTCCACCACTGGCAGGTCATGTTCGCGGGCGATACGCAATATCTCATCCATTTCACAACCCACACCGGCGTAATGCATCACAAAAATGGCTTTTGTGCGGGAATTGATGGCGGACTCGATCAATTCTTCATCGATGTTCAGCGTATCCGGACGGATGTCGACAAACCGGGGGCGGGCGCCGCGTAATGCGAAAGCATTTACAGTGGAAACAAATGTGAAAGATGGCGTGATCACTTCGTCGCCATCTTTAAGATCTAAAAGCAATGCAGCCATTTCCAAAGCATGCGTGCAATTGGTGGTGAGCAAGGATTTGGGCACGTTGAAAGTTGACTCGAGAAACTGATTGCACTTTTTTGTAAAAACACCGTCCCCGGCGGTATGATCACTCTCGATTGCCTGGCGGACATACTCAAATTCGTTTCTTGCGACGTAAGGTTTGTTGAACGGGATCATTCTTTTCCTTTTTTATTGACGTTATCTTCAGCTAGAACATAAGCCGGATTGTTCATCGAACGGTTGAAGATGCTGCCCAGGTATTCGCCGAATATCCCCAATGCAAATAATTGGGCGCCGCTGAAAATACTGATGATGGATGCCAAAAAAGGGAATCCGGGTACGCTGCCTTCATGGAAAGAGCGCAGGACGGCATATATAAGGATAAAAACACCGAAAAGCGTCAACAGAAAGCCGGTGTAACTGGCAAATTTCAGGGGATAGGTGCTAAAGCCTGTCAAGGCGATCATACCCAATTTAACCAGTTTTGCCAAATTGTAGTTGGAGCGGCCTTGCGTACGCGGTTGTTCGATGACATCCACGGTAGTGAAATTCTCTGTACCCCAGGTCAGCAGCGCGTCAATGATGACATTGGGGCTGTTGAACGATTCGAATGCGCGGCGTAAATCGGTTTTGAACGCGCGGAATGCGCTCATATATTTTATGCGGTTAAGGCCGAGGATTTTCGCCAAAAAATATTTGGTTGCTTTGGAAGAGAAATTCCGCCAGGGTGAATGGACCAGTTTTTGGGGAATACCATACACAACGTCGAATCCCTCGTCCATCTTTTCGATGAGCTTATAAATTTCCTCCGGAAGGTGCTGTAGATCATCATCCAGCGTAACGGTGATTTCATACCGCGCCGATCGAATACCGCAT
>CALGUJ010000373.1 GCA_937902055.1 uncultured Pelolinea sp. | reverse complement strand
AAGCCTCGAAGACCGAGCCGGAGCTGCCCGGCCGCGACAAGACCTACCTCCAGCGCATCATCAAGATGCTGGACGAGGGGAAGTTGAAGGATTAATTTAAATTTTGTAGGGCGGCTTTCCAATGCCGCCTTTTGAAGAAAAAACGGGCGACCCTTCGACGTGCTCAGGGGTCGCCCGTTTTTGAGTTGGGTTTCGTTTTGCTCTGCAGCAGGCGGGTGAGAACTGATCACCCCTCCCCGCCCTCCCCATTTTCGTTTTTAAAATGGGGAGGGCGGAATTGGATATTCGGCGGATTTGCGGATGGGGTATAAGTGGAAGATGGCGAACCGAATTTAATTCCGGCCGAGAGCCTCTCTCACGAGGTTGCTGCGTGATCGCTGACAATTGAGATGATGATGTAAATTTGCCTTTTAGAAGACGCGAGCTACAGCATCTGCATTTGGGGGGAGGCGTCCCACTGCAGCGGGTCGTCGTCGAGCAGTTCGCCCCACAAATCCAGCGTGACCCATTCACGGGCCGCCAGCCAGCGCAGGTGGCGGTATTTGAGGATGAACCAGCGGGATTCAAAGGCGGCTTCCAGGCGCGGATCCTGGCGCAGGCGGTAGAGCAGCCAACGCGCGCGGCCGCCGGGCAGCACCAGCACCTTCCTGGCGTCTTCCGGCTGGTCGGGATCGAGCACGAAGCGCGAGATGGCCGTACCGGGTACCAGGTGGTAGGTGTATTGCGGTTTTCCCTGCTCATTTTCCCAGATTACCGACGCCGTTTCACGCCGAACGCGCAAGCCGAACTTTTCCCCGCTGGTTATCAATAAAGCGGCCAGCTCTTCCACGTCGCGAGCGCGCGCGTTGGGCTCCTCGCTGCTTTTCAGGCGGTACAGGCCGGGAGCATCCGGCGCTTCTTCGGCGTAACATTCCAGGCAGGTGCGCAGGGCTTCGCTTTCGGGTGTTTGCTGCCCGGAAAACCGGCTGAACAATGCGCTTTCCAGGCCGGCGAGAGCAATGGGGGTTTTCTCATCCAATAACTGCAGCAAAGCCGCCTCGAGGCGTTCCGACAAGGGCGGCTGGGCGGCGCGGCTGTCCACCAGCCAATAGGCGCTGCCGCCGGAAGGGCCACTCTGGAAGGATTGCACAAAGTAAGGATCGTGCAGCAAATCACTGACCTGCTGCTGGGTCTGGCTGAAGTAGGTCTCTTCCAGGGCGCCGATGTCGGCGGGCAGTTTACCTTGCCGGGCGAGCTGCGCCAGGCAATCGTTAAGGATGGGCTGGAATTTGGCCGGTTCGCCGCGCGCCTCCAGGAAACCCTGGATGGCGGCGCGGAAGGGGAGAGCCCCCGAGACGTCGTTAGGTGCGGAGCCGCTTTGCCAGGTGCACTGGATGATCTCCTCAGACTGGCTGGCCGCCAGGCCGCGCAGCCGAAACCCGGAGGCGTTGGCCCCCACCAGCAGCCCCAGCAGGTGGTTGGGGGCGGCTTGCGAGAGCAGGCCGAACATGGGCGTGGCCGGCGGGATCAGGCGCGCGAGGTCTTTGAACGCCGCTTCCAGGGCCTGGGCGAACCAGCGCCAGTCGTAACGGCGGCGCCCCAGCGCGCTGCGCATGGGGATCACGCCCTTGCGGCCCCACAGCCAGCCGGACCACAGGGCGCTCAAAGTCCAAAAAGCCTGGTTGGGGCGGGGAAAGACCGAGACGACCGCCGCCGGCTGCTCGTTTTGGAACAGGTCCTCTTTTTCGGCCAGCCGCCTTTGGTAGAAACAGATCCCGCCGGAGGAGGACGGCAGATTCGGCCAATAGCTGATCGGGACGCTTTGGCGGAATTGCGAACAGCGTTCCGGGGCTTTTTCGAGGGAAAGCCACAGGTTCTTTTCGAGAAATCGGGATGGAACATTCAACTGAAAAACGGGTTGTTCGCGGGCTGGCCAATGCCACAGGGAATTGGCGTCATCGAACACCAGCAGCGTCATGGCCTGCAGCAGCAAGCGCTCGCCATGATCCAGTTCGAGCTGCTCCAGGCGGTTGGCCAGCGTCATGCATACGTAAAGGGCGCGCGGCAGATAGCAATCCAGGGCAGCTTCAATTGAGCCCTGCTCGTAATCCCCGCCCTGCAGCACGCGCTGTAAAGCGCGCGCGCGGTGCAGCCCCAGGCCGCCGAGGGCATTCAGGTTCTGCAGGTCGCTTTGCGTGACTTCTTTTTCGCCTTCATCGCCGCAAAACGGACACTGGTAAACCCGACCGACCGGCTGAACCCCGTCCTGTTCCCAGATAAAACCCTGCGGCTGGATCATCTGACCGCAGCCGGCGCAGGGCGTGGCATACACCGCGCGTAGATGATCTTCGAGGGTTTGGCTGCCGCGCCGGGAGATCATTAATTTGGAGAGCGGTTTTTGGAGCTGTTCGCGGGCAGGCGCGCGCGCCATGCATTCGAGCATCAGCCAGAGGATGGGGTTGTTGCGCGCCACCAGCACGCGCATGCCGGCCTGGGCGGCTTCGATGGAGAGCAGGGGATGGGCGCCGAGCGGGTCCAAGATCAGGCTGCCGGGTTGGGTGTGCGCTCCGGCCCAGGCGCTGATCACATCCCTGGGCAGCAAGGGCAGGAACCTCCCGAGAGGCAGGTCATAAAACCCCCGACTGGCGGGGA
Organism: uncultured Pelolinea sp.; assembly: GCA_937902055.1. Classification (GTDB taxonomy): domain Bacteria; phylum Chloroflexota; class Anaerolineae; order Anaerolineales; family Anaerolineaceae; genus Pelolinea. The sequence continues at coordinate 6,010 of CALGUJ010000373.1, read as the reverse complement.
TGTACGCGAAGGTCTCTTCCGCCATGGCTGATTTTTTTAGTATATTGGCAAGTATACCGGAAATAAAGAAAAGTAAAATAAGGGAGGTTTGTGCTGATAGAATAAAGACGGAACATAAACCTTTACAGGAATCGGATCAAAATTGTGAGTTACCGCTTCGAAATCATCGAAAAATATCCCCGTATCACCATCATCCACCAGCGCTGCGCCAACGGCGACTTGTGGGCCACCGCCAAGCGTACCGTCCTGCAGCGAAAAGCCGGCGCCTGGCAGGCAGCAGCGGAATTCCCGCGCTGCTACCCGCGCGACCTGTTCGGTTTTTCCCGGCCAACCGCGCGCGCCATGCGGGCGGATAAATGCAACCTGTACGCCAATAAAAATGGAAAACTGTTGGGCATCCGCGGCGGCTGGGTTTACGCGATCGAGGGCGGCGCGGTCACTCGTTTGTTTGAAATCCAGGGGGATTGCGTGCTTCACCGCGCGATCAGCGAAGACGGCGCGGGCAACATCTATTTCGGCGAATATTTCATGAATCCGGAACGCAAGCCGGTGTGTATCTGGCGGGTGGCGCCGGATTTGCAGAGCTGGGAAGCAGCCGCCGAATTACCCGGTATCCGCCACGTGCACGGCATCTACCCCGACCCTTTCAACCCCGCCACCTTTTGGGTCACGGTGGGAGATTTCGCAGGGGAATGCTACCTGCTGCGCACGCGTGATCACTTCAGGACTATGGAACGCTTCGGCGATGGCAGCCAAACCTGGCGGGCGGTGAACCTGTTTTTCACCCCGGATAGCGTCAACTGGCTAACCGACAGCAACCTGGAAAGCAACCACGCCTGCCGCATGACGCGCCGGAACGGCAAGCTGGAAATCGGCCAGGAGATCGATTGCTCGGCCTGGTACGGCGGTACCACGCGCGAAGGTCTGCACGTGGCTTTCACCACCGTGGAAAAAGGGCCGGCCATCCGCAGCAACGAAAGCGCCGTGCTGGTCAGCGCGGACGCCTTTCACTGGGAAAAGATTTTCGGTTTTAAAAAGGATTTCTGGAAACCGGTAAAAGTTTTCAAATACGGCGTGATCGCCCTGCCTTCGGGCGAATTCAGCCTGGAAGAAGCGTATTTGAGCGGCGAAGGCCTGGTGGGGCTGGATGGATGCAGCCTGAAAGCCGCGATCCGGGAGGACGGCTCGACGCATGGTTAAAAACCTGCTGGATGGTGCACTGGAACGGCTGGCCGCGCTGCTGGACAGGAGCGTGAGCGAAGCGGAAATAAGGGCATACGTGATGGCGCGCTATGCCCAACTCAACCGGCCGGGCGCGGTCGACGCCAGCCTTGACCAGGAAATTACCCAACTGGAAAACCTGTTAAAGCAATTGAACTGGATCGAGCGGCCCGCCAGCAGGACCGTCTCGGAGCAGCCCCAGGAACGCCGAGACTGGCAGGGATACAACTGGCTGGCGGAGGGCAACTGTTTCGGAAAGAATGGCCTCGAACCGGGCTGCGGGCAATTCCTGGACTGGATGGATGAAAATGCCGATGCCGGCCGCCGGCTGGAAACGGACGAATTGCTGGAGAAATTGATGCGGCAGGTGGAGGTTAGGCGTGAAAAAGCGCTGCGCAAGTTCGCGCGCGAAACCTCAACCGAACAGCAGTGGATGGAACGCTGCGACATCAGCATCCTGTTCAGCCGCACCGCCCGCCGCCGCAAGGATTTGCGCTTTCTAAACACGGCCCTGAAAATGAACGAGTGGTATTTGCGCGAGGCGGGAAAGTTCCGCGCAGGTCATTGCGCAGCGAGGTTCCTGACCGCCCTGGCGGAACAGGAAATCAGCGCGCGGGAGCTGCTGGCATGCTGAAGGTGGCCTTGCTGGCCCCCATCCACAACAGCCTGTACGCGCGGTTGACGGTGGACGCGCTGGTGCAGATGGATGGCGTGCAAGTGAACGCAATCGTGGTGCGCAACCACCTGAATTGGGCGCGCTTCAAGAGCGAATTCGGCCGCGACGGGGCGCGGTTGATCGGCAAGATCCGGCAAAAATACCTGTTGGGCGACCAGCGCTTCGCCCCTGCAAATCACCCAAATTTGGGAAAACTGGCTGAAGAACGCCAACTAGCGTTCAAGTCGCTGAAGGAGTTTGCCCGCCAAAAGGGGATCCCTTACCGGGTGGTGAACGACCTGAACGAGCCGCGCTGTGAAGCGCTGCTGCGGGAAGCCGCGCCCGACGCGGTGGCATTCACCGGCGGCGGCCTGCTGCGCGGCAATATCCTGAGTATCCCGAAAATCGGCGTGCTGAATTGCCACACCGGCATCCTGCCGCAGTACCGCGGCATGGACGTGGTGGAATGGACGGCGGCCGAAGGCAAAGCGGGGGCGGTGGGTTTCGGCGCCACGCTGCACCTGATGGACGCAGGCGTGGACAGCGGAGCGATCCTGTTGAAAAAGACCATCGACCCGCGGCCGGGCGAGGATTTCAGCATTATCCGCGAACGGTTGGAAGTGGTGATGGTCGAATTGATGCTGGCGGGCATCCAAAAGCTGCGCGACGGGCAACTGCAAGCGCAGCCTCAGGCTGCGGCTGACGGCCGGCAGTATTACGTGATGCACGCACGCGTTAAAGAGTACGCTGCCAGGCAGCTCGAACGGCAACTGAACCATGAGAGTTGAACACGCGGCGATCAGGAATGCAGAAGAGATGAATTCAGGAGGAGAAATGAAAGCCAGTTTTCAAAAATATCGGCGGTATATTCCCGAGGCATGGAAAGCCTATGAGCACAGCGTGGTAATGCTGTGGAAACTGGGGCTGGGAAAATTGATCAACTTGTGGCCGGAAGCAACCGGGCGCAGCCTGGTGCTTGGTTTGAAAGGCGGCACCGGCGCCCGCTTGATCCCCATGCACTATTCCCGGCGGGATGAATTCATTTTTTGCGCCAGCCTTATCAAAGAAAACCAGGATGCCGCTTTGGATGTGGTTGCCAATCCGCAGGTCGAAGTATGGCTGCCGGACGGGTGGTACGCGGGCAGCGCGGAAATCGTTGAGAACACTGAAGAGCGCGCCGGCATGCTGCGCCAGGTTCTGGGCGCGGGCGGCTTTGTGGTGCCCTGGCTGCTGGGGATGAATCCCAAATCAGCCGAAGAAGAGCATTTCCGCCAGGCAACCGCGGGATACCGCCTGCTGCGCGTCAGCCGCCAGTCCGCGCGAACCGGTTCAGATGGGCCCGGCAGCCTGGCGTGGCTGTGGCCGCTGGCATTACTGGCGGTTTGCCTGCGGGGCAGGCGCCGCAGATAATCACTCAGCCGTTCTTCAAATCGTGCTGGAAAAGATCATCGGCCGGCACAAATTCAACCGCGCCGAGCGCATCCGCCCGCAGGCTCATCGGAAATTTCAATTGTGCGCAGAGGGACATGGCTTTTTCCAATTTTTCAGTTTCAAGGTCGATGGCCAGTGTGCAATGAGGCACCCAGCGCCCGGGGCGGTAAATCTCCCAGGATCTGCCTGAGCGGCTTTCCAGGCTGGTGTGTAAGCGGGCGTGAAACTCCAACAGCGGCATGGTCACGGAGGGCGCCAGGAAAAGAACAGCGCGAGGATTGAAAAACACACCCACGTGATCCGCGCGGATTTTTAGCTTTTGCACCGCAGGCTGAAAAGCGGCCAGATGTTCCTCGCAGGGCAGGCAATCCAGGTCGTCGTACACTGCCAGCGTGATGTGCGGGCGGATCTGGGCGGCGGGAACGTCGCGGGAGACGCCCTGCGCAGCCAGATCATCCCAGATCGCGCGGACGGCGCGCTCGGTGGGTGGGTCGAGATAGGTCACAACGGCGTAGGGCATACGGCAGGCTCGCGGGTTAATGATAGTTCAATGAGCTGCCGCCGATGAATTCGCGGATGACCGAATCGGAAGGCACGAAGGTATCATCATCCAAAGCGGCAATTTCATTGAAAAGGGTGTTGATGCGGGCCGCGCGCGTGTAAGCGTCTTCACGCAGCGGGTCTTGATTGAATTTTGCCACCCAATCGGTGAAATTGGGGCGCAATTTGGATTTGTAAATCGATAGCTCGTAGGGCATGGCGCTGTTGACGATGAAATCGGCACTGGCGTGGTTGGGAATGATGTTGCGCATCTCGCTGGTGCGTACGTAATGCCAGTGGGTGAGGGTTTTCTCCGGATCGTAGGCGCGGTAGGCTTGGTCGCGCAGCATGCGGCGCATGAGGCGGATATCCGTCCAGCGGATGTAGTTGCCCTGCGCATCTTTCATCTGCAGCAGCGGTTCCAAATAAAGCTTGAATTTATTCTGCGGACCAATCTTTTCAGTCATGGCCGGGTAAAGCCCGTGCAGGCTGTCGATCAGGATGATGTCGCCGGGGCCGATGCGCATAGGTGTATGATTGTCACTGCGCCTGCCGGTGCGGAAATCGTAGAACGGGATCAGCACTTCCTTCCCGTGAATCAATTTTTCAAGGTGATCGTTGATCATTTCCAGGTCAAGCGCCTGGGGCGTTTCGAAATCAAAATCGCCGAATTCATCCTTGGGGTGTTTCTCCAGGTCGTGGAAATAGTGGTCCACGTTGAGCGCCACCAGGCTGATGCCTTGCTGCTTGAGCATCTGGCCGACCTTGATGGTCGTGGTGGTTTTGCCGGAGGAGGAAGGGCCGGAGATCAGCACGATCTTGACCTCGTTGCGCCGCCGGCAAATGGCTTGCGCGGCCAACTTAATATCTTCCTCGTAAAAAATCTCCGATTCGGAGGTGATCTGCTGCAGTTCACCCTTCGCCAGGCGTTGGTTGTACCTTTCCACGGTGTGCAGATCATGATCGGCGGCCCAATCCAGCACCTGCCAGATTTTCGACCAGGGAATGTTAACGGAGGGTCGGATGGTCTCCTGTTCGCGCTGGCGGCGCATGCGCGCGCGTTCATCGCGGTAGAGGATGTAAGCTTTAGCCACCCGTGCATGGCCGTTCTCGATCAGGGTCTTTTCGACCGCGTCCTGAACTTCTTCAACGCTGGGGATATGCTCTGGCGGCAGGTTTTGTTCCATGTATTGGATGACCTGTTCGGTCAACTGCTCGGCTATCTCGCGGTTGCGCCCGCCGACCGAAACTGCCGCCCGGTAGATTGCGTTCGTGATGCGCTGGGGCGTGAACGGGACCTTTACCCCGCTGCGTTTGAGGACATATTTAAATCGGGTCATACGCTTCTCCCTGTGCCTGATTTTATTATAGCAAGGGAAAAAGCGATTAATCAGGGCCAGGGGATTTTATGATTGCGTGCGGGAATAGCGGCGGATCAACCACAGCGAGCCGATCAGCATGGCGGCCAGGCCGATCAACCCGGCTTCCGGGCCGAAATTTCCGCCGGTGAACAACTGCGGGCCGGATTGCTGAATGCGGATCAGGTTGGCAGGGGCGAGCGTACCGCTGATGGGAAAGCCGAAGATCACGCCCTGGAAAAAATTCCAGGAAAAATGCAGGCCGATCGGGAGCGCCATCTCGCCTTCATAGATCAACCCCAGGGATAGCATGACCCCCGCGATAAAAATATTGCCGGCCGCGATCCAACTGGCATGCGGGTTGCTCAAATGCGCCATGCCGAAAATTAACGAGGTCAGAATGGCCGCCAGCCAGAGGGCCAAATTCCGCGAGATCTTTTGATTATGAAATCCCTCGCTGAGGTTGATCAACGGGTAAGCGCGAAAGAACAATTCCTCCGCGGCCGCGGCAAAAAAATAGAACAGTAGTGACTGGATGAACTGGTTCCAAAAATAAGCCGCGGAAGGCAAGGAGGAAAGTATGGTGTTGGTTCCCATGAAGCCGGTAACCTTAACCCAACCCAACGCCCATTCCAGCAGAAAAATCGCCGCCATCAACAAGGCACCCAACAGGATGCCCTGACCAAGGCGGCGCCACCAGCGCCGGTCAATGTGAAAGCCGAAATCGGCGAATTTACGGCGATCCAGCAGCCAGCCTGCCAGGAACACCGCCAGACCGGCCAGCCCGATTTGGACCAGGCCGGAA